>JAVBNZ010000043.1:0-7341 GCA_031551145.1 Desulfovibrionaceae bacterium
TACGTGAATATCAAGGTAACCGGCGGTTCCGAAGCGCCGACAAAAGAACAGAAGGCCGAACTCATCAAAGGGGCGACCGATCTGCTGGCGCGCGTGCTGGGCAAGAATCCGGCGACCACGGTGGTCATCATCGAAGAAGTGGACATGGACAACTGGGGCATAGGCGGCGAAAGCGTGACCGTGCGCCGGGCCCAAAAAGCCTGACGCCGTCTCTACTTAGAACAATTTCGCTTTGAGATTGCCGCTTCACGGCGGGCAAAGCCCGCCTGCGTCAATCTCGCGGGCGTTGCGAAGCAATGCTTCACATTGCCGGAGCATTTCATCCGAGCAGATATTTCAATGGCGAAATGCTCTACCGCGCTTTGGCCAGCGGCGAATAAATCGCGAAATTCCCTTTTTCCATGAAGTCGCGCGGATACAACTCATAGCAGGCCGCGGTCAGCAGCGGCGTAAATTCCGGGTGCCCGGGCAGCCATTGTTCGTACATATGCCTGTATGCCGCTCCAATATGCTCCATGGAAGGCACCAGGCATTCCAGGTACAGCCCTTCCGGCACGTCAACGCGTTCCATGCCCGCGGGCGCCGCACGACCCTCCGCAAGCGGCAGGGCCGCGTAATAGTCGAAACTGCAGCCGGCTCCGTCCACAGCGGGCAGATCCGCCATAACCGAAATGCCGTAACATTCCGATCCCTCGGCCGGCATGAGTGCGGGCATGCGCGGCCCGAAATCCTCATGCCAGAGCTTTGCGCAGTCCCGGGGAGCATTCGCGGCGCTCGTGCGCACTTTCATGCCGAACGCGCGCAGGGCCGGACGCGTGACAACAGCGCAGATATACATAATTTTCGCTCCTTTTGCTGTGGGTTGCAGGCGACGATGCCGCAACATCACATAACGCGCAACAGGAAAGTGACTTTTCAATCTCCGCTTCCGGTGCTATAGCCCCTGCATGGAACAATCCCCCGTAACCTTAAGCCCGCACGATCTCATCGAACTGGAACCGCTTTTGTGCGCCGCGCTGGCGCGCTTTTTTTCCTTCAGCTCCCACGGCCTGTATTTTCCGCGCGACGATGCGCCCGAAGCCCCTCTCTGGCTGCCGCGCGAGCGCAAGCTCCTCCTGCCCCTGCGCGCCCCGGACCCGAGTGGCCCGGGCGGCACGGACGGCCGGCGGCTCGGCGTGTTCATGGCCGGCGGAGTCGGTTCCAGGGGCATGCGCGCGCTCCTTCCCGCACTGCCGGGCATTGCGGCCCTGTGCCTGGAAAACCTCGCCCTGCACAAACGCGCCGGCCTGGACGGGGAAACCGGCCTTCTGCGCCGTGACCTGCTTGTCACCCGCATGGTGCGCGAACTGGAACACAGCCGGGAAGAGATCAGCGGCAACGGCGAAGACTGGCCCGCCGCCGGTCTGCCCCCCCAGCGGGGCAGCATGGGCCTTGTCGTGCTGCGCCTTGCCGACGCCGCCCACCAGGCCGAACGCGCCGGCCATGCGTTTGTGGCGGCCCTGCGCCGCAATCTGGCGCAGGAGATCGCGGCGCACAATCCCTACAAAACGCCCGCCTTCCGCTGCGGGGAGGACGAATTCGCCCTCCTGCTGCACGAACCGGCGGCCCGCACCGCCTGCGAACGCGCCTGCGCGGCCCTGGCGCGCGGCCTGGCCTCCTTCACGGTCGAGCAGCCGCCGGCGGGCCGTAAAATCCGCCCCCTGCTCAGCCTGGGCTACGCGGTCTATCCGCAGGACATGGAAGGGGAATATTTCCTGAACGATTTCACGGAGCAGGCCGAGCGCCTGCTCGCCCGGGCCCGTCTGGCCGCGCTGACGGCCGAAGAAGGCGGCCGCGCTGCGCCGGGCCGCATCCGGGCCTTGGGCTTCGCCCGCATCGTGCAGGAAGGCGGCCGCGTGCGCCGCGTGCTGCCGCTTGCCCGCCTGCTCGTCAACCTGGGCCGCGCAAGCGGCGCGCACCCCGGCCTGCGTTTCTCCCTCCTGCCGCCGGAAGGCGAATCTCCCAAAGGGGAAGTCGAACTGCTCGAAGTGGACGAGGAAGGCGCGCTGGCCCGCCTGCTCCATCCCGAACATCCCGACGACGTTCCGGCCGAGGGCGACCGCCTGATCCTTCTGCCCGACGGCCTTGACGCCGCACCGGCCGAAGCCGGAGAAAACATCGCCGGCCTTCTTTCGCCCGGCGCGTTCCGCGAGTGTGCCGCCGCCGTTCCAAGCCCCTGCTGCCTGATTCTCGTGCGCCTGGACGAAAACGATGAAGACGCCGCGCGGACGGACGAGCTTCTCGCCCGCCTGGCCGCCTGCTGCCTCAAGCACGCCCGGCCGGATTTCGCGGCCCGCAGCAATTCGCGCTCCCTCGTGCTGTTCCATGCCGGGGGAGATGCCCGGGCTCTTGCCGCCGCCTACGCAAAAGCGTTACGCGCCGCAAAAAAGAACGGCATCCGCGCGGCCGTGGGCCTGGCCGGCCATCCCTATCTGCACTTCACGCGCGAAGAGCTTATGGACTGCTGCGTCAAAGCCCTGCATCTGGCCGAACTGCTGCCGGAGCCCAAAATGGGCGTGTTCGGCTCCCTGGCCCTCAACATCAGCGCCGACAGGCATTACAGCCGGGGCGAGCTGTTCCGTGCCGTGCAGGAATACGAATGGGCCCTGCTGGCCGACAAAAACAACGCCGACGCCTGGAATTCCCTGGGCTTCTGCATGGCCGCTCTCTCCCGGCTTAACGAGGCGCAGCGCTATTTTGCCGAAGCCCTCAAGCGCCGGCCCGACGACGCCGTCACCTTGTACAATCTGGGCATGGTCTGCCGCGCCCTCGGCAAAAAACGGGCTGCCGGCCGCTGGTTCAAGGCCTGCCTCGCCAAGCGGCCCGATCACGCCTTTGCCCATATCCGCCTGGGGCAGCTCGCCGTTGAATCCGGCCGCCTGCCCGAAGCCGAACGCCGCTTCACTCAGGGCATGAACGACCCGGCCGCCGCCGGCCCGGCCAAGCGCCTGGCCGCACGCCTGGCCCTGCGGCGCAACAGAACCCAGGACGCCCGCGCCCATCTGCACGAGGCCCTGCTGATCAATCCCAGAGACGCCCAGGCTCTGTGCATGCTTGCCCAGCTGTATCTCGACTGCGGCGAGGATCCGGCCGTGGCCGAAATGCTGGCCCGGCAAAGCGCCGCGCTGATGCCCGAACTTGTCCCGGCCCGGCGCGCGCTGGCAAGCGCCCTCGCCCTTCAGGGCAGGGAGCCCGAAAGCTCCCGCGCCCGCCCGGCCGGCTGAGAACCCAACCCGACAAAGGCCGCTTATGCACTTTCAAGACATCATCCTGCGTCTGCAGCACTATTGGGGAGAGCGGGGCTGCGTGCTCGAACAGCCCTCCGGCATCGAATGCGGAGCCGGCACCTTCAACCCCCTCACCTTTTTCCGGGTGCTCGGCACTACGCCCTGGCGCGTCGCCTACGTCGAACCCTGCCGCCGCCCCACCGACGGCCGCTACGGCGACAATCCCAACCGCCTCCAACGCTATTTCCAGTTTCAGGTCATATTGAAACCCTCGCCGGCGGACGCGCAGGATCTCTACCTGGGCAGCCTCGCGGCCGTCGGCTTCGACCAGAGCCGGCACGACATCCGCTTTGTCGAGGACGACTGGGAATCCCCCACTCTCGGCGCGTCCGGCCTGGGCTGGGAAGTGTGGCTCAACGGCATGGAGGTCACCCAGTTCACCTATTTCCAGCAGTTCGGCGGCATCGAACTGCATCCCGTGAGCGTGGAAATCACCTACGGCCTTGAGCGCATCGCCATGTACCTCCAGGGCGTCAATTCCGTGTACGATCTCGCCTGGAACGCCGACGTGCGCTACGGGGATATTTATCACCAGAACGAGGTCGAGCAGTCCCGCTACAACTTCGAGCACAGCAACGCCGCCATGCTGCTCGATCTCTTCAACGCCTTCGAGGCCGAATCCAAGGCCATGCTGGAACTGCACCTTCCCCGTCCGGCCTACGATTACTGCCTCAAATGCTCCCACGCCTTCAACCTGCTCGACGCGCGCGGCGCGGTCTCCATCACCGAACGCAACGGCTACATCGCCCGCGTGCGCGCTCTGGCTTCGGGCGTGGCGCGGCTGTATGTCGCGCAGCTTGAGGAGAGAGAAGGGGAATAAGATTTTGCGGGGGAGGGCGCTTTTGGAAAAGCTCCCTCCCCCGAACCCCCTCCCCGCAAAACTTTTAACGGCGTTGTTACGGGTGCGAAAACAAACGTCACGACGCGGCGAAAAGGGTTCGGGAGCGAGATAAAACAAAGGCTTTCGCAGCTTTGATGCGGCGCATATACCCACAAAAGGGGTGCAGGGGCCTAAGTCCCTGCCCGCCGGAGGCCTCCAAAGAGGATATTATGTCGTTATTCGTGCTTGAAATAGGGACGGAAGAACTGCCGGCGCGCTTTCTGGCCGGACAGGAAGAAGAACTTGCGCGGCGCTTTACGGAAGGCCTGGCTGAAGCCGCGCTGCCCGTGGGCCGGGTGCGGGTGTTCAGCACGCCGCGCCGCGCGGCCGTGCTGCTGGAAGATCTTGCTCCCGCGCAGGAAGAGCGCGAGGAAGTGTTTGTCGGCCCGCCGGTCAAGGCGGCCTATGACGCCGAAGGCAGGCCCACCAGGGCGCTGGAAGGTTTTGCGCGCGGGCACGGCCTGGGCGCGGATGCCTGCTTCCGCCTGAACGTGCCGGAAAAAAAAGGCGAGTACGCGGCCCTGCGCAAGCGCGTGGGCGGCGGCGGGGCGGCGGACATTCTTTCCGCGCTCTGCCCGGCGGTGATAGCCGGTCTGCCCTTTGCCAAACGCATGCGCTGGGGGGACGGAGAATTCGCCTACGCCCGGCCCCTGCGCTGGATTCTGGCCCTGCTGGACGGGGAGGTGGTGCCCTTTTCCGTTGCCGGGCTGAACGCCGGACGCGAGAGCCGGGGGCACAGGGTGCACGGGCCGGGGCCGTTCGTACTGAACCACGCCGACGACTATCTGAAATATACGGAAGAACGGGCCGGCCTGGAAGTGGACGCCGCAGAGCGGCGCGCGCGCATTCGGGAACTGGGCGACGCGGCCGCGCGCACTGTGGGCGGGGAGATCCTCTGGAAAGAGAGCCTGCTGGACGAAGTGCAGGGCCTGTGCGAACGGCCCGTGCCCCTGCTCGGCGCGCTGGACAAGGACTTTCTGGAACTGCCGGCCGAGGTGCTGCTTACCTGCATGGAGAGCCACCAGAAGAGCTTCGGCGTGCGGGGCGCAAACGGCGCGCTGCTGCCCTGTTTTTTGACCGTACTGAACATGAATCCGCCGGATGAAGCGCCGGTGCGCGAGGGCTGGGAACGGGTGCTGCGCGCCCGGCTGGAGGACGCCCGCTTTTTCTGGAACGCGGACCGCGCGGGCAGCTTCGCCGGCCGCCTGGACGCTCTGGACAAGGTGATCTTTCTGGGGCCGCTCGGCTCCGTGGGCGACAAGACGCGCCGGCTCGAAACACTCTGCGCCTTTCTGGCCGAAAAAATCCGGCCTGAAAAAAATCAACCCGGCGACGCGGCCTTTGCCCGCAACGCCGGACGGGCCGGGCGGCTTTCCAAGGCCGACCTCGTCACGGGCATGGTGGGCGAGTTCGACACGCTTCAGGGCATCATGGGCGGCATTTACGCCCGCGCCGAGGGCGAAGACCCGGCCGTGGCCGATGCCCTGGCCGAGCAGTACCTGCCCGCCGGGCCGGACAGCCCCCTGCCCGCCACGGACCTGGGCACGCTGCTCTCCCTGGCGGACAAGGCCGACACGCTTGCCGGCTGCTTCGGCCTGGGGCTCATCCCCACGGGCGCGGCCGATCCCAACGGCCTGCGGCGCTGCGCGCTCGGCATCGCCCGTATTTTACTCGAACGCGGCTACCGCCTCGACATCCGGGAACTGCTCGCCCGGGCTCTCGCCCTGTACGGCGAGCGGCCCTGGAAGCTCGCGCCCGACGAATGCCTCGCCCGCTTGGAGGAGTTTTTCGGCGCGCGCCTCAAACATTATCTGATCGGCAACGGGCACGACACCTTGATGGTGGATGCCGCTCTGGGCGCGGATTTCCGCGACGTGTACGCCGCGGGGCTGCGTCTGGCCGCGCTGGAACGCTTCGGCGCGCGCGAAGATTTCGCCCTGCCGGTGCAAACTTTCAAGCGCGCCGCGAACATCATCCGCAAGCAGGGCGCGGGCAGCGGCAACGGCGAACGGTGGAGCGAAGCCCTGGTGCGCGAACCGGCCGAGCGCGCCCTGGCCGCCGGCCTGGATGCGATATTGCCCCGCTTCGACGCCTTGTGGGCAAAGGACGAGTTCGACGCGCTCTTTGCCCTGCTGGACGAACTGCGGCCGCTGGTGGACGCCTTTTTCGATCAGGTCATGGTCATGTGCGAGGAAGCGGATCTGCGCGCCAACCGTCTCAATCTGCTGCGCGCTCTTGTCGAACGGCTGGGGAGGCTGGCCGATTTTTCAGCCCTCCAGATATAAGGGAGCGGCCCATTTTGCCGTGATGCTTCGTCAGACTTCGTTTTTGCCTCCGGTCATGGACCGAAGAGTCCACTCCCGTCAGCAAAAACTCGTCTTTCTCGCCTGGCGGCAAAAGCGACCACTCCCCGACTCCGCTCAACAATGAACCGTTACCTACATAAAAGAAGCTTGACAGGTGGACATCCGCCTGCTAGTTATTTACGTTCCGATATCGACAATTTCGCGGCATGCCGCGATATGAACACAGAATTTCCGGAGGAATCCCGTGGCCAACCATAAATCCGCGATTAAACGCCACAAACAGAGCCTGACGCGCGCCGCGCGCAACAAGGCCGCCCGCACCCGCGTGAAAAACGCCGTCAAGTCCGCGCAGACCGCTATCCAGGGCAAGGACAAGGAGCAGGCCGCGCTCGCACTGAGCAAGGCCGCCTCCGTGCTGGACAAGACCGCCGGCAAGGGCTCCATTCACTGGAAAAAGGCCGCCCGCAAAATTTCGCGCCTGCACCGCGCCGTGAACGCCGTCAGCGCGTAAACGACGTCTTTTGCAATATTCGAACGCCCGAGAGGCGGGTTCTTTGAGCCCGCCTCTCGGGCGTTTTTTTTCTTCTCTTCCGCTTCTGCGGCGCATTCATGGTTGCCGAAACAAGTTCGGCAAACGCGCCCTTGTCGCTCAAAGCGGCTACAGCCACAGACTCCGTCGGCCTGTGTTATACCAAATTGCGATCAATAGGGATTTAAAATCCAATTTCTTTGGGTGAGTCGAGCGACGGCGAGCGGCGTAGATTCCAATTTCTGCAGCCCCTGGACGGCAGTGTCCACCACCGCCTGGAGGCTTTTAAAAAGCTTGTTT
>JAVBNZ010000016.1:0-18282 GCA_031551145.1 Desulfovibrionaceae bacterium
CTCGAAAGGGGCCTGCTCAAGCTCATGCCCTACCTCAACGGCACCGGCACCTGGACGGCGGAAGGGCAGGCCAGGGCCCGGCAGGTGGACATCAGCAGGCTCCCCAACGTGCATGTGGGATCGGGAGGGACAACCCGTGAAAAAACGCTCGAAGCCTACGCCGCGCGGCCGCAATATTCACTGAACATGGACGAAGAGGCCACGCGGCGTGCGGAAAGGGCGATCATTGGCACACGTCCGCTGCAAGGATTAGAATGGAAACTAAAAATTGGTGGGAATTTCAACATTCAGCACCATCAATTTCTTTTCATTGATAGGGATATGGCTATTTTGACTGATTTAGGGTTGTTCCCTGGGGGTATAAGGCAAGATGAACAAAAAAATAGAGCGCGATATGAGCTTATGCCGGAAAAATATGATGCCGGACTTATCAGGGAAGCCATTTTTTTGATCGCAGATCGAATGGGAGATCTTATTGAAAAAATAGATCGAATGAACAGCAACACATGGAATGAAGAATATTCAACAGATATGTATGTTTTATTTTTAAACAACTGTCAGCACTTTGTAAGTGATGTGCTTAAAGAGGCTGATGTTCTTGCGAAAAAATATAATAAAAAACTCCGATTATAATTTTGCGAAAAATAACTTCTCCAGTGTATTATACACTGGAGAAGTTATTTTTCGCATCATTTTTTGCATATAGCTATAATTCCAGTGATTATACCAACAGATATCAACACTTGAGATATGTTAAATTTTATTGTTTCATCGATGTATGTAAGTGACGTATCTAATTTTAAAGAATAAAATCCGATTATTATAAGTTGTATGGAGGCAAAGAAAGCTGCAATACGAAACCATCTTCTTATAAAAATTACACTTAAAAATACAATGATAAAAAATATAAAAAATAATGATATGCCGTCTGGCTCATAACTACCTTTATTATATGAAATGAAGCAATACAATATAAAAGAAGGAAAGGCACAAACAGCCAATACGGATCCCAACGCCGCCATGAGACCGTCCCAAATGGTTTTGCCCTTTGTCGGTATCGAGAAATTCATTTTTCATCTCCGTAGAGAAATGTGATCAGCAGCAGAGGAACGTACTTTTAAACTTCCTACACGAGAATCTCCCCATAAGAAAGGCAGTAATTAGCTCTGCCGAGTCGTAGAGGCGACATGGCGACATCCGAAATGCGTTCCACTCCCCAGGCTGCATTGATCTCGTTGAAAACATGCCGTATTTTGCCCATAAATTCCTGGTTTACGGCAAAGACATGATGCTCCAGGTCTCATATGACGGCAGAACGGAGGATTTGTGCAGAGACTGACGCGCGAGCGACCGGCAAGCCTGTTGCTCAACGCATGCAGGCTTTTGCTTACGCCGGTGTATGTGTTTGTCTTTTTTATAAACTTTATCATTCTCCTGGCGTCCTCCGCGGATCGTCCTTTTCTTGAGGAGCTTGCGTCCGGACGTTACAAGGGATGGATATGGTATTACCAGTCCGAGGTGCATTACCTCGGGTACGCGGCATTTATGCTCCTGTGGTGCGTGCTCGGTCTTCTGCTTTGCTTCGGGCAGGGCGTTTTCCGTAAACCCAAGTTGCTCTTGGTTCACGGCCTACTGACAGTCGGGCATATGGCCTGGATCCAACTGTGGCTGCGTAATCTCTGATGAACAAGACCTCCCGCCCGACTTTCCCAAGGGGCTGGTGCGCTGGATACCGTGAGGCCGGCGCATAGCCATGAGCACGACAAGGGGACGGCACGATGCCGCCCTCTTTCTTTTCCTGAAGTCAAAAACAGGGAGGGCGTGTGCCCTCCCCAAAAAACGTTGTTGAGCGGGAGCTTCCCGCATTCAGGTCTATTCGTCGTCGCCGTCGGCCATGCCGAAGTATTCGGCGACCATGGGGCCGTAATAGGTGGCGGTGTCGCCCAGTTCCTCTTCAATGCGCAGCAGCTGGTTGTATTTGGCCATGCGGTCGCTACGGCAGAGGGAGCCGGTTTTGATCTGCCCGGCGTTCACGGCCACGGCGAGGTCGGCGATAAAGCTGTCCTCCGTCTCGCCGGAGCGGTGGGAGATGACCGTGGTGTAGCCGGCTTCCTTGGCCATTTCGATGGTGTCGAGGGTTTCGGTGACCGTGCCGATCTGGTTGAGCTTGACGAGCACGGAGTTGCCCAGGCCGTCGGCTATGCCTTCGGCCAGGATGGCGGGATTGGTGACGAAAAGGTCGTCGCCCACGATCTGCACGGCGTCGCCGAGTTCCACGGTGAGTTCGCGCCAGCCGTCGCGGTCGCCTTCGGCCAGACCGTCCTCAATGGAGATAAGCGGATATTTCTGCGTGAATTCGGCCAGCCATTCGACCATCTCCGGAGAAGAGAGTTTTTTGTTCTCGCCGGTGAGCGCGTATTTATTTTCTTTATAGAACTCGGTGGCCGCCGCGTCGATGGCCAGGGCGATTTCCGTGCCGGGGTTGTAGCCGCTCTCTTCTATGGCCTTGATGATGTACTTGAAGGCTTCGTCGTGGTTTTTCAGGTTGGGAGCGAAGCCGCCTTCGTCGCCCACGCTGGTGACGTGCCCGTCGGCCGCCAGCAGGGCTTTGAGGGTGTGAAAGACTTCGGAGCCCATACGCAGGGCGTCGGCAAAGGTCAGCGCGCCCACGGGCATGATCATGAATTCCTGGATATCCAGGTTGTTGGGAGCGTGCATGCCGCCGTTGATGATGTTCATCAGCGGCACGGGCAGCACCTTAGCGTTGACCCCGCCCAGATAATGGTAGAGCGGCAGGCCGAGGAAGCTGGAGGCCGCGCGGGCCACAGCCATGGAAACGCCGAGCATGGCGTTCGCGCCCAGGTGGGATTTGTTTTCGGTGCCGTCGAGATCGATCATGGTCATATCTATCTGCACCTGACGCAGCGCGTCCTGGCCGATGACGTTTTCGGCGATGTCGCCGAGCACGTTGTCCACGGCCTTGGAAACGCCCTTGCCCTTATAGCGCTTGGGATCGCCGTCGCGCAGCTCCAGAGCCTCGCGCGAGCCGGTGGAGGCGCCGGAAGGCACGGCGGCGCGTCCCGTGTGTCCGGATTCCAGGGAAACTTCCACTTCCACGGTGGGATTGCCGCGCGAGTCAAGAATTTCACGGGCCAGAACGCCGACTATGGTACTCATATGTCCTCCGCTGAGATGTCAGAGTGTTTTTTTGCATATTCCATATACAGGAGCCGCAGCCCTTCCGGCAAGAGTCCGGGCATGACGGCGTCGAAACAGGAGGTGAGCCTGCGCATCTCCCCGGCGAAACCGCCCGTGGCCAGCACAAAGGCCGGCGGCTCAAGCCGGCGGGCCAGACGGCCGCACAGGCCTTCCACCAACGCGGCGTAGCCGAAAAGGATGCCGTGGTTGATGCTGGTGGCGGTGTCGCGCCCGGGCACGGGTTCGTCCTCCTCGGCTTCCAGGCTGACGTGCGGCAGCTTGGCGGCCGCGCCGGCCAGGGCGGCCGCGGCCGTGCGCACGCCGGGAAAGATCAGCCCGCCGAGATAGGAGGAATCCGTAATGCAGTCGAAGGTGACCGCCGTGCCGAAATCCACGCAGATCAGCGACTTCGGCTCCGGAAAAAAGCGCCGCGCCGCATAGGCCCCCACCAGACGATCCGCGCCCACTTCCGACGGACGCGCATAGTGGTTGCGCAGGGGGATATCGATGTCGCCGGGCGCGAACAACAGGGGCAGGCCGAAATAGCGCAGGCACATTTCCTTGAGCGCCCGGTTCCAGGCAGGCACCACGGAACAGGCCGCGCAGGCCCGTATGCGCCCCGGTTCAAGCCCCGCATGCCGCAGCATGGTGCACAGCTTGAGGCCGAAATCGTCCGAACTCTGCCCCGCGTCGGTATGCAGGGTGTAGCCGGCGAGCACGGCCTCCTCCGAGGCCAGCCCCACCTTGACGCCGGTGTTGCCGACGTCGAAAAGCAGCAGAGTCGCGTCCATTAAAAGCCAAAAAAGGCGCCGAGAGCCTGCCCGCTCAATTTTTCTTTCCCGTTATACACGCGCATGCAGTCCGGGCTGATTTCGTCAATGACCATGATGCGGCCTTCCGCGTCCAGGCCCAGTTCGATCTTCATGTCCCAGAGCGCCAGGCCGAGGGAGAGCATGTCCGAAGCCACCAGGGCGAAGACGTTAGAGCAGAGCTGCAAACAGGCTTCATAGCCCTGGGTGGACATGATGCCCAGGGTTTGCAGCACCTGGGCCGTCACAAAGGGATCGCCGCGCTCGTCGTCCTTCAGGCTGGTTTCGACAAAGGGCAGCATGGGCGCGCCTTCCTTGATGTACATGCCGTAACGGCGCACGAAGGAGCCGGTGGCGACGCCCCGGTAAATCCATTCCAGCCCGTTGCCGAACATGCGCGAGGGCCGCACCAGAAGCAGCCGGCGCTCGTCGCAGGCGTCCAGAAAATGCGTGGGCAGATTGCGCTGCTGCAAAAGGCGAAAATAGTGCACCGCCATGCGATACGTGTACGTGCTTTTGCCGGCCTGTTCGCCCATCATGTCGTTGCCGCCGGGATCGATCTCGCCGCCGGCGGCGTTGCCGGTCACGCGGTCGGTGAACTCCAGCACCAGGTTGCCCCCGGCGGCCTGGTACACGTTCTTGGTCTTGCCCTGCTTCACGAGATTCTTGGGATCGAACTGGATATTTTTGTTCATGGGTTCTCCTTGTCGGTGGTTCCGGAATGACCGAATTAGCGGAATGCGGGCGGCAACATGCCGGGCAGTGCGATATTTTCTTCCCCTTTTGGCGCGGCGGCAGGCTTTCGTCAAGCACTTATCCGGTCCGGCCTTGCCTTCGTATCTATGCAAAGCTATATAACAAAGATGAGCACTTCCCTGATACTTCCGCTGCGCGTCAAGGCCTATCACTGCTCTCCCGCCGGGCTGCTTTCGCCCCACATGCTGGCCCACCTGTGCCAGGATATCGCCTCGGATCACGCCGACGCGCTCGGCTTCGGTTTTGACGACATGAAACAGAAAGGGCTGCTCTGGGCGCTGGTCACCTTGCGGATCGAAATCGCCCGGCAGTTGCGCCGCGGCATGGAACTGAGCGTCGAAACCTGGCCCAGCGTTGTCCAGCGCCTGCGCGCGGGGCGCGAATTCCGCATTTCCGACGCCGCCGGCGACGTGCTCGTTGCCGCCGGTTCCGACTGGATGGTGCTTGAGGCTCAAAGCCGCAGGCCCCACGACCTCACCGGCCTGATGCCCGTCGAATGTCTGCGGCCCGAACGCCTCCTGGGCGACAAACTCCCCCGCCTCAAGCCCGAGGAAGGCGGGAACGAAACCGGCGTGGTCTCCATTCCCTACAGCGCCCTGGACGTGAACGGGCACGTCAACAACACAGAATACCTGCGCTTCGCCTCCGACGCCCTGATCCGGGCCGGGCACCAGAGGGAAGTGCGCGCCTTCACAATCAGCTTCCACCACGAAGCCTTCCTGAACGACAAGCTTCGTCTTGTCCGCGCCGAAGCGGCCGACGCCTGCTCCGTCAGCGCCTTTCGCGGCGACACGCCCGTTTTTTCCGTACTGTTCGAATACGCCCCGCATTGAGCATATTCATTCTGAAGAAGCTCGGAACTGAAGCGTACGCGTTCGCAACCGTCATTCCCGCAAAAATGGGGAAGCGGACAGGCGCAACTCAGGCGGGCGCGCGGCCGAGGCAGCGCAGAAGGACACGTTTGATTTCTTCCGGCCCGGCGTGCGCACCGAGGGCGGCCTGCATGCCGGCTTCCCGGCATTGTTCGGGCATGGTCGAACCGACGGCGTCCGGGGTTATGGCCAATACGGGCAGCTTGCGCACAGCGGGATTGTTCAGGGCGCGGATATGGCGGGTCAGCTCGCAGCCGTTCATGAAGACGGCGTCCACGTCCGCGAGCACGCAGTCGTATATCTCGGAGTGCAGCAGAGACAGGGCGGCTATGCCGTTTTCGGCGACATGAATTTCCACGCCCAGATCTTCCAGGGCATTGCACAGATTGCGGTCGTCGCTGTTTTCGCCTTGGGCGAACAGCACGCGAAGAGAGCGGAAAAAGAAATTTGCACAATCCTCGGGCTCTTCAAGACCGGGCGGCAGGCTTGCCGTTTGTTCCTGATCGGCCTTTTCGAACGGCAGGGTGACGTGGAAACAGCTGCCCGCGCCGGGCGCGGATTCCACGGAGATGCTCCCGCGCATAAGCTCCGCAAGGCGTTTGCAGATGGTGAGCCCCAGGCCTATGCCGCCGTAACGGCGGGTAAAGGAGGCGTCGGCCTGGGTAAAACTGTCGAAAATACGATTGAGCTGTTCGGGCGGCATGCCGATGCCGGTGTCGCGCACGGAAAAGCGCAGCACCACCCCTTTTTGCGCCTGATCAGCCAGATTGACGGAGAGGGAAATACTGCCCTTTTCGGTGAATTTCAGGGCATTGCTGAGGAGTTTGAGCAAAATCTGCTGTACGCGCGCATTATCGCCCACCAGGTATTCAGGCACTTCCGGCTGCACGGAAACAAACAGGCGCAGACCTTTGTCCCTTGCCTTCAACAGACAGTTTTCGCGCAGCAACTCCATGAGGGCGCCGAGATGGAAGGGATGACGGACAAGCTCCACCCTGCCCTCTTCGGTAATGGAGAAGTCGAAAATGTCGTCAATGCGCTCCAGCAGCACGCCGGCCGCATCCTGGATTTTTTCGAGATAGGAGCGCAGCTGCGCTTCCGGGTTGCGGTGCAGGGCAAGATAGCTCATGCCGATGATGCCGTTGAGGGGAGTGCGCAGTTCATGGCTCATGTTGGCCAAAAATTCGCTCTTGGCCATACTGGCGCTTTCGGCCTTGCGGGCAAGACTTCGGGCGTCCTCGGCCGCGCGCTCCAGATCCTTGTTGGCGATTTCCAGAGCTTCCTTGGCCGAGTGCAGGTTTTCGTCCATTTCCTTCTGGCGGGTGATATCAAGAGTGGTGCCGCGTATGGCCGCGGGCTTCCCCTTGTCGTCGCGCACAAGAAAGCCCGAACTGCGCACCCAGTGGTTGCGGCCGGATTTGCCGGTAAACCGGTATTCAAGGTCGCGGAAAAAGCCCCCGGTGTTCGGCAGCAGGCCGATCTGCCGCTCCAGTTCCTCCGCGCCGGCGGGAACGTGTCTGAGCCAGGAATCGCCGATAAGCTCTTCCGGGCTGTATCCAAAGACGACGATGCGCTCGGAAACAAAAGTGAGGACGTTGTCGAGCGTGCTTTCCCAAATCACCTCTCCGGTGGCGGTGGTGATGTCCCAGAAGCGCTGTTCGGACCCGCGCAGGGCGCTCATGGCGTTGTGCCGGTGGATGGCCGTCGCCAGCAGCAGACCGGCGGCCTTGATCACTCCTTCCTCCACCAGACTCCATCTGCGTTCCCTGTGGCAGTCGTCAAAACCGATGAAGCCCCAGAAAACATTCTCGATGATGATGGGCGCGACCAGGATGGACAGTATGCCCTGGGGGGAAAGTTGGGCCTGTTCGGCTTCGGACATGCGGCGCACGATGTTGTTGATGCAGTTGCCCGTGCTTAAGGTCCCCTCCCAACCGGGGATGTTTTCCTCATAGGAGATGTCGATGGTGATGGCCTTGCCTTCCTGCGGCTCCGCTCCTTCCGACCATTCCGACACCTGGGTGCAGCGCAGCGCGCCGCCGGCATCGCGGTGGTTGCGCCAGAGATAGACCCGATCCACCCCGCCGGTACGGCCCAGAATGGTAAGCGCGTTCCAAACCCTGCGGTCAAAATCGGCGTTTTCGTTGAGCAGGGCCTGAGCCACGCCGTGCAGCGCGTCGAGGCTGTTCATGTGGGAAGCGACATCGCGGCAGAGATACAGAATGCCGACAAGTTCGCCGTCGGCGTTGAAGAGCGGGGAGCGGGAAATCTGAAAATACAGGGGAACGCCGTCCCCGGTCATGACGTATTCTTCGCAGTCCACGGCCACGCCGCCGGCAATGACTTCCCGATCGCGCTGCGCGCTCATTTCCGCGCCTGCAGCATCCAATATGTCGTACGCCGTTTTGCCGATCAGGGCTTCCGGCTCCAGGCCGAAGCGGTTCGCCAGGGCGCGGTTGCAGATCGCATAACGGCCCTGCGTGTCTTTGATGCAGCACGCCTCGTGCGTTTCCGATGTAAACGCGCCGAAATAAGCCGCGTATTCTTCCAGAGAAAACGCAACGCGGCGCGGTGCCGTGTTTTGCAGCATATGCGGCCTGCGGCCTAAGGATTCAGGACGGTATTCAGTGCGGCAATGACTCTTGGGAAGAGGAGGCGGAATTCAGCCAGAGCGGCCGCGCATTCGGCGGCGCGTTCGGGAACGGCGCTGTGCTCCAGCCTGGCGGCGGCGGCGCGCAGCCCTTCGTGCCCCATCGTGCCGGCCAGCCCCTTGATGGTGTGAGCGTCGCGGTGGAGTTTTTCGAGGTTGCCTTCGCCCAGATCCGCCTGCATGGTTTCGTGTATGGTGCCGTACATGGCGCTGAACTTGGTGAGAACGTTCAAGTAAAGTTTTTCACTCCCCGCGAGCTGCTTCAGGGCGGATGCGACATCAAAGCCTTCGGATTCAAGAGAGGTGAACTTGCTCATACTCAAAACACCTTATTCAGCGTTTGGGAGCCGATTTGTCGCCTTTTGGGGCCGTCGCGCCCGCGCCGCCGTCGGGGGGAAGCTTTGCCAGTTCTTCGCGGATAAGCGCGGCGAGCGCTTCCGGAAGATCGGACTGCGCCAGCGCAATGCGCAAATGTGCGGAGCCCCGCGTTGCATCGTTCAGATAGTGGATGTACAGAACGCCGAGACTATAGCGCACAGACGGCTCATCACGCAAGCGCAGCGATTGTTCCAGAAAGGCGGCCGCCTCCTCGTTCTTGCCCTGCCGATGCAGAACCACTCCCAAAAGATACGGCGGCCGCGCGTCGCCGGGCGCGGCTATAACGGCCCGGCGCAGAAAATTTTCCGCCGCGTTCAGATTGCCGTCCGAGAGAAAATGCTCGGACAGATGTACCAGTGTATCCACGTCGCCGGGGTTCTGCTGTATTTTCTGCATCAGAGCGCTGATTTCGTCCGCGCCGCCTTCGGCTCCGGCGTCGCGCCCGGCCTGCATGCTCCGGGGGTTCGCGGCCGTGACGAGGTCGGGCTGCATGACGCGCTGCCGCAGGGAAACAAGGGCCATGACCACCAGGGCCGCGCCCAGCACGTAAATCAACGCGCGCCGCATGCCGGGCACGAAAAAGGTCTCACTCATCGCGCAACAGCTCCAGTCGGCGCACGCGCCGTTCAAGTTCCCTCTGCGTAACCAGCAGGAATGTTATATAGGCCGCAAGGCCCAGCCAAATTGCCGCGCCGGCGCCGAGCACCCATTGCATGTCCGTTGTCATGCCTCTTCTCCCGTATGTAACTTTTCGTGTACCAGAATTTCCAGCCGCTCTGCCAGGGCGAGCTGCCGGTAACGCAGAGCCGTGAGCGCAAACCAGAAAAGCCCGAAGGCCGCCGCGCAGGCGAACACGGTCGCGCGCATTTCCGGATCCAGCCCGCCGCCCTGCGAGGCAAAGACCGCCGGATGGATGGAACGCCACAGCCGGGCAGATATGAACACCAGCGGCACATCCGCAAAGGCCGCTATGCCGACGACGGCACAGAGGGTTCCCTTGCGCTGTTCGGACATGTCGAGTCCGCGCAGCGCCAGATAGCCCGCATAAATGAAACACATGACCAGTGTGGTTGTCAGGCGCGGATCCCAGGTCCACCACACCCCCCAGGAGCGGCGCGCCCAGATGGAGCCGCTGATCAGAGCCAGGGCAGCCAGCACCAGGCCCACCTCGGCCGCCGCGCGGGCGAGCCGATCCCAGAAACGCCTGCGCCCGCGCAGATAGGCTATGGAGGCGACAAAGACCACAAAAAAGCTCATCAGGCCCCACCAGGCCAGAGGCAGGTGCAGGTAAAAAATCTTCTGCACCAGGCCCATTGTGCTTTCGACCGGGGCGTAGGCGAAAATCAGCCACCAGCAGCCCGCAAGCGCCAGACCCGCCGCCGGGCCGCAGATCAGCAACAGGGAAGACATTATTCTTCTCCGGGATATATGAAGGGAAAGAGCACCAGTCCCGCGCCCAGAAACAGCGCGTCAAACGCGCCGGCAACGCCCAGCCACTGCCCCGGATCTTCCGGGGCGGCGCCGAAGGCCCCGGCCCCCAGCCGTATGCCGGCCAGCAGCAGAGGGGCCGAAAGGGGAAAGAGAATGATGCTCAACAACGACTCCCTGGCCGCCTGACCCTGGGAAAGCGCCCCCAGCAGCGCGCCGAGCAGCGCCAGCCCGATATCGACAAGCAGCAGCCCGGCCAGGGCCTCCCGCCACGGCCCTTCAATGCCCTGGCCCAGGAAAATCAGCGCGGCAGGCAGAAAAAGCAGTTGGGCCGCACACAGCAGCACCAGTCCCGCAACTCCCTTGCCCAGCCACACGGCCTGTACCGGGCAGGGCAAAAGCCCCAGACCCCGGCGGGATTCGTTCACTTCCTCCAGGCCGTAGAGGGTGTTGAAGATCAGCACCCAGCAAAAGGCCGAGGCCAGTTGGAACACGGCGGCCGCGCCCTGGGGGCTCATGCGTTCGCCCGGCTCCTGCGCCAGGCTGAACATGAAGAGCAGCAACAACCCCAACAACAGGGCCTGCACCAGCCCGCCGCCCCGCAGCAGGGTAAGGCGGAGATCCTTGGCGGCCACGGCCCGCGCGGCCCTCAACACGGCCGCGCTCCCGGCGCTTCCGCGCGTGTCCCGCTGTGCAGCCGGCCCTTGCTCAAAGTGTGGACATAGTGCGCCAAAGGGCCGTCCGTTGCCGTGTCGTGGCTTATCCACAACACCGCCGCGCCGCGTTCCCCGGCCTGGACGATTTCCCGCCGCAATATCCCGGCCGCGCGCGTGTCCAGCCCGGTGCCCGGCTCGTCCAGCAGCAGCAGTTCGGGTTCGCTCAAGAGCACCCGCGCGAGGTTGAGGCGTTGGGCCATGCCGCGCGAAAATATGCCCGCCCGCTCATGGGCATGGCGCTCCAGCTCCACCCGGCCGAGCAGTTCGAGCAGGGCCTTCTCATCCGCGTTCACCCCCTGCGCGTCGCGCCAGAAGGCCAGATTTTCCAGGGCGGTGAGCCCCGGATAAAGAAAGGTCGCGTGCCCCATATAGGCCGTGCGGCCCTCGTCGGCGTTGCAGGCGCGCTTGCCCTCCGTGGGCTTGAGCAGCCCGGCGGCCAGACGCAGCAGCGTGGACTTGCCCGCGCCGTTCGCGCCCACCAGCAGGTGGACGCTGCCCGCCTCAACAGCCAGGTCCACGTTCTTGAAAACGACCCGGCTGCCGAAAATCTTGGCGACCTTATGCAGTTCCAGCAGCGGCAAGGCTTCAGCTCTTTGTTCTGCGCAGCGCAATGAACGGGAACAGGCACATCAGCGTGCCGCCTATCCACAGCCAGTTCACCAGAGGATGCACGCTCAGTTTGACCGTCACCCGCATGGGTTCGCCCTGCTTGATCGGTTCCAGCCCGAGCAGGGAAGCGTACACTTCGTTGGTCAGGGAAAAGATCGTGTCGGCCTCCGCGAACTGCTGGCGGCCGAATTTTTCGTAGATGCGGCGCTGGGGCGTCAGATCGCCGACCTTCGCGCCGTTCCTGAACACTTCCATTTCGGCTTCCAGATAGTGGAAGCCCGGCGCTTCGCCATCCGCGATCTTCTTCATGCGCACTTCATAGCCGCCGAGGCGGGCGATGTCGTTCGCGGCCAGCACCAGGTCGGCCTCCTGCTTGTAGGGACCGGAAAAGGCCACGCCCAGCACCATGAGCGCCACGCCGAGATGCACGCCGCAGGCCGCAAGGCCCGCCCGGCCGGGACGCTCAAGCAGATGCAGCGCGGCTCCGGCCACGCAGGCGCAGGCGGCCGCCGCGCCGATGAAGGCCGTGGGCTGCCGGAAATCGAAATACCACAGCAGGCAGCCGCCGAGCACGCCCGCGCCGGCCACGGCCAGGGTTTTCGTCTTGTCGCGCACGCCGCCGTCCCAGCGCAGCCGGGGGCAAAGCGCCAGAATGGCCGTAAGCATGGCGAAAAGCGGCAGGCAGACCCGGTTGTAGAATTCCGGCCCCAACCCCTGGGCCTGCGCGCCCCAGATTTTGCTGATGATCGGCCAGAGCGTGGCCGTCCAGATAATGAACGAAAGCGCCAGCAGCACCCAGACCGCCATCACCACGAAGCCCTCGCGGCTGTCCATGCCGGACAGGCGTTTTTCGGACGCCCGGCCCAGAAAGGCCGCCCACACGCACAGCACGGTCGAAGCCAGAATAAAAACCAGCAGGGGCGTGCCCACGCCGCCGTCGCCGAAGGCGTGCACGGAGTCGATAACCCCGCTGCGCACCAGATAGGTGGCGAAAAAGGCCGAAACCGTGGTCAGCGACATCAGCGCCACGTTCACGCGGGCCAGCTTGCCCCGGCGTTCCTCCAGCATGCAGGTGTGCACGGCCGCCGTGCCGATCAGCCAGGGAATGAGGGAGGCGTTTTCCACCGGATCCCAGGCCCAATAGCCGCCCCAGCCCAGCTCCATATAGGCCCACCACGCGCCGAGCACGATGCCCGCCGTGAGGAAAAGCCAGGCCAACAGCGTGAAGGGTCGGGCCACGCGTATCCACGATCCTTCCTCGTCCTTCCGGCCGGAAAGGTGCTGGGCCAGGGCCAGACAGCCGGGCACCACAAAGCCGCCGTAGCCCAGAAAGAGCAGGGGCGGATGGAAGATCATGCCGGGATTCTGGAGCAGGGGATTGAGCCCGTTGCCGTCCGGCGGCACAGGGGTCTGCATGAGGAAGGGATTGCTCCAGCCGGTGAGCAGCAGGCCGAAAAAGGCCATGATCACGGCGAAAAAGGCCAGAAACCACAGACGGGTTTCGGCATGCAGGGCACGCCAGGAAGGGGTGAGCACAAAGGCCGCGCCGGCCGCGCCCACGGCCAGGGCCCAGAAGAGCAGCGAGCCCGCCTGTCCGGCCCAGAAGGCCGTGAGGCGGTAAAAAACCGGCAGGATGCGATCCGTGTAGTTGGCCACATATTGCAGGGAAAAATCGTGCCGGTACAGGGCGTGCAACAGGAGGGCCGAAGCGAACAGCAGCGAGCCCGCAACGGCGATTTGCGCCTTTTCGATCAGACCGAGCAGTTCCGAACGCCCCTGCCGCAGCTGCACGAGAGCCAGGCCCCCGCTGCCCAGAGAACACACCATGCCGAGCAGCAGCAGCGCATACGCGAAAAAATACATGCTCACCTTCTTACGAGTACAGTCAATGTGCCATATGCCGTTGTAAAAACGCTCGCATCGCGCTCCGGGGAATAAGAAGCCGGATCCCGCTCCGGAACCCGGCATCCGCGCCCGCCCCCGCACAGTAGGGGAATTTTCCCCTTCCGCCAAGGCGGAACCCCGGCGTTTCACGCGCTGAAAAATACGGAACCGGTGTTTCAGCTCCGGTTTTCCTTCTGGTATTTGGAAGGGCATTTGGTCATCAGGGTTTTGGCGGCGAACGCGCCGCTCCCGCCCATTGCTCCCTCCACGATCACTTCCGCGCCCGGCTTGAAGGTGTCGGGCACCGCGCCCCGGTAATGCACGGCGATGGTCTGGGCCTTGTTGTCCTTGTCTTCCAGCAGAAAGCGCACGCCCAGCGCGCCCTCGGACGTCAGATCGCGTTCCGCCACCGTGCCGAACAGGCGCACCGCGTTCAGTTTGTCTTTCGGAGCCGCCAGGGCTTCGGACACGTTCAGAAAATAGATGCTGTTCTCCGTCAGGCCGGAGTACAGCAGCCAGCCGACGCCGGCCAGAAAACACACCAGCGCGAACGCGTACAAAGGCTTTTGGTTGCCTCGGGCCATATGCCTTCCCCAGGCGGCCCGCGCGGGCCGCATTATCGGTAAATGTTCCTACTGCACCTTCTTAAGAGATTTTACCCCTGCCGGCAAGCCTTCTCACGCGCCGGCGGCGAGGCGGCCCGCATATCAGGGACCGGAAGCTTGACCGGGCGGGGCAGGCATGTTTCATGGAGCCATGCATCGCGGTGTTTTGCTTCTGCTTGCCTGCTGCCTTGCGTTGCCGGCCTGCTCCTCTCCGCCGGACAAGGACGAGGCGGCCCGGCGCGTCATGGCCGTGATCCGCCTGGGCTGGAGCTGTCTGCGGGCGGATGCGGCCCGCATAGCGGAGCGCCTTCCGGCCGGGAAAAACTGGAAGCTGCGCGTCGCCCTGGATTTGCGGCTGGATTGCGACGTTGCCGCCCTGCCGGACGAGGAGCGGGAACGCCTCGCCCGGTATCTCGGCGCCTGCGGCGAAAATTTTCGCCGACGCGGCGATGCCTGTCGGATGGAGGAAGACGTTGTCTTCACCAAGACCGCTTACGGCTGGATGCCCAGAGAACTCGCCCTGAGCGATCCCGCGGCCCTGCCCTGCGTGGCCGCCGAAAGCCGCGGGCCTTGAAGGAATTTCACTCCCTCGCCGGCGGCAGGCACAAGCCGCGTTCGCGGGCCAGGGCCACGCCTTCGCAATCGCCCGCCGCGCAGGCCTGGAAAAAATCCTCGCACATGAGGGCGGTTTTACCCTGCAGCATATACAAAGCTCCCCTGGCGCGCAGCCAGGCGGCCGGGGCGGGCCTGCGCCCGAGCGCGGCGTTGAGATCGCTTTCGGCAAGGGCGGGCAGCTGCAGGCGCAGATAGACAAGGCCCCGCGCATACAGGGCACGGGCGGGCGGGTTGTCGCCGGCCAGGGCTTTGTTCAGGCGTTCAAGCGCGTCCTGGGGGCGATCCAGGCGCAACAGGGCTTCGCCCAGAGCGCAGAGCAGGGGGGGATAGTCCGGGTCGAGGGCAACGGCTCCCTCAAGCAGGGCGGCGATATGCAGGGGATCGGCGGCCTGTTCGTCCTCCTGCAGGGCCATGCTGAACAGGCGCAACGCGTCGAGCCGGCCGGCCGGCCTAAGGATGTCTTCCTTGAGCGGCGCATCGGCGTTGGGGCCGTTTTTACTGCGCAGGACGGCGGCTTCCTCGATCAGGCGGGCGGCCCGCCCGGCGAGCGCTTTTTCCCGCTCCAGCATGGCGACGCGAAGCTGCAGCATGTCGGGCTCGACCAGTATCTTGCGCAGCCGTTGTTCGACGGTGCGCGGCGGCGTGGCCTGGCGCACGCGCACAAAGCATTTGCGGCGGCCGGACTTCGCCTGCTCGGAAAAGGTGTACACGGCGTAGGCCAGGGCCTGCCTGTGCTCGGGGGAATCAAGAATCCCCGGAAGGGGAAAGGCGAAGTGCCGGGCGGCCTGTTCCAGCACCCTGTGCCGGGCCAGGGCGGAAGCCGTGCTGCGGGCGGCGCTTTCCGGAACGTTGCCGCCGAAGGGCAGGTTGATTTCGCTTTCCCGAACGTCTTCCCGGACGTCCCGGGCGAAAAGGGGCCCGGGAAAACAAAAAAGCAGCAGAAGCGGGAGCAGGGCGAAAAAAACGCGCCGCTTTTTCCGCACGGAGGGAAGAAAAGGGGATTGCGCGTGCTGCATAAAAACTCCGGGCGGTGTTTTCAGCATATCTGAAACCACCGCCCCGGATGAAGCCGCAATGCCGGAAAGGCCGGCGGGAAAGAACGCGCGCGTCAGCGCTGGCCGGAAATGGCCTGCTGAATCTTGGTCGCGGCGGTCTGCGCCAGTTCCTGCACGGTGTTGTACAGCAGTTCCTCGGCCACGGCGCCGCCGGGCAGACCCTGCTTGCTCTGGCTGGAGGACATGCCTTCGTTGACTATTTTTCCCTTGTGCCCGGTAACGGAAATAAAGGCCTTGATGGTGGCGGAGATGTCCGTGGTGGAGCTTTCGCGTATCCACACTTCCTGGAGTTCGCCGGTCAGGATGTACTGGGGCTGGGAAGCCCTGGCCGCTTCGAGGCTCTGGGCGTAGGTGACGCGCAGGCCCTGGCGATTGAGTTCGTCGGCCAGCGAACGGCTCACCCATTCGGGCACCATGCCGTTGGGAACAAAGGGACTGTTGTCGCGGCGCACGCCGATATAGGAGTTCGTCCTGGCATCTTTGAACTGCACCACGGCAATGCCGGGCGCCGTGGACGCGGGGATGAGGGTGGCGTCGGCCGGACGGTAGAGCAGACGCACGGTGCTGCTGGGGCCGCAGGCGGCAAGCAGGAGCGCGAGCAACACAAATACGGCGGGACGGACAAGGTGTTTCATGGCTGTTTCCTTCTGTCACAGGGCCCGGCGCTTACAGGCGGGGTAAGCGCTGCGAAAACCGCGTTTTTCAGCGGGCGATCCTGCAAAAATTTCCAAAATTTTTGCAATCCGGCATCAGGCACACAATGCGGGGCGCTATACCGCTCGGAAGGAGTAGGGAATATCCGGCGTATCCTTCGGCTTGCGCAGGGACTCTTCCGAGTCGTGAGGCAGGTCCGCGCAATTGCACAACAGCGCCTTTCCCTCTCCAAGAGCTGTAAAACCGTACCAGAGACCGGGCGGTATGCGCAACAGCCGCCAGCAATCCGGCCTGCCGAGGATATATTCCCGCACCCGGCCGAAGCTGGGCGATTCCGGCCGGGGATCGTAGACGACCAGCAAAATTCTGCCCACGGGCGCGGCCAGATGCTGGGTCTGCCGGGTGTGAAATTTCCAGGCCTTGACCGCGCCGGGCAGCACCTCGGAAAAATACAGTTCGCCGAAGCCGGCGAACAGGGGCCAGTCCGGCCGCAGCATGCGCAGCACCGGCCCGCCTTCCGTGGGAATGGCGGCAAGCGCCTGCACGGCCACCCCGTGGATGCCCGTGTCGAGATCAAGTCCCTGCGCGTCTATGCCCATACGGCGCCCCTGGCCTGCGCCGCCGTAGTGTAGGCCGAAATCTGGCCCTGCGTAAAGGCGAACATGTCCGCCTCGCCCGCGCGGCAGGCGCGGTACCATTCCGCCGTATAGCGTATGCATTCCTCAAAATCCAACGTGGCTTTCCAGCCGAGCAGGGCCAGGGCCTTGTCGCAGCAGAGCTTGAGCAGAGTGCTTTCCTTCATGCCGGCCGGCGCGGCGCGGTCCATCTCCGCGCGAAAGCCGGGCCAGTGCGCGGCCAGCGCGTCGGCCACCTCGGCCACGGTGTTGTTGACATCCGCCGCCGGGCCGAAGTTGAAGGCCTCGCCGGAAAGCGGGCGCGGGCTCTCCGTGCCTGCAAACAGGCGCGCGCCCAGGTGCAGATAGCCCGAAAGCGGCTCCAGCACGTGCTGCCAGGGGCGGGTGGCGTGCGGGCTGCGGATGGGCGCGGGCCGCCCTTCGGCCCAGGCGCGGTAGCAGTCGGGCACGATGCGGTCCTCAGCCCAGTCTCCGCCGCCGATGACGTTGCCCGCCCGCGTGGTGGCACAGGCCGGACCGTCCTTGAAAAAGGAACGGAAATAGGAATGGGCGATGATTTCCGCGCAGCCCTTGGAGGCGCTGTAGGGATCTTCCCCGCCCAGGTGATCGCTTTCCCGGTAGCCCCAAAGCCATTCGTCGTTGCGGTAGCACTTGTCGCTGGTGATGCAGACCACGGCCCGCGCCGAAGGCGCGTTGCGCACCGCCTCCAGCACGTTCAGGGTGCCCAGGGCGTTGGTTTCAAAAGTGCGGGCCGGCTCGCGGTAGGAAGCGCGCACCAGGGCCTGGGCCGCCAGATGAAAAACCGCGTCCGGTTCGCTTTCCCGCACGGCCCGCTCCACGACCGCGCGGTCGCGCACGTCGCCGCGCAGGTCGCGTATGCGGCCGGCCAGGCCCAGGGTTTCGAAATTCGAGGGCGTGGTGGGCACAATGTCGGAAAAGCCCGTGACTTCCGCGCCCAGGCCGAGCAGCCAGGCCGTCAGCCACGAGCCCTTAAAACCCGTGTGCCCGGTGATGAAAACCCGCTTGCCTCTGTATATGTCTGAAAACATATCGACCTCTGTTTATGCCGTTGATGCACACTGTGTACTTTCGCTGTCTGCCGAGGAGGATGAGCTTTTTATGGAGGGAGTGTACTCTGATCGTACTCGACCGAAATAAAAAGCGAAATCCGACAAAGGCAGGAGCGAAAAGACGCAGTGTGCCTAGAACAGCTGTTTGAACACGTCCTCGGCCACCGGCGCCGACTCCTCCTGATCCTGCGGGCTCACGGTGCCGCGCACCGGCTCTCCTACCCGCACGGGCAGGCGAAAACCCTCCACCTCGGCAAAGGTAACGCCTTCGGGCATGGGGAAGTCGTCGGCCGGGTAGTTGTCTTCCACTTCACTCCGGTAATAGGCGAAGATGGGGGCCGCCGTGCG
>JAVBNZ010000015.1:0-58819 GCA_031551145.1 Desulfovibrionaceae bacterium
CTCTTGGAGCCCACGCCGAGCAGTTCGCCCAGGATTTCGGACAGGGGAATGAGGGAGGCGAAATCCGGCTCGTCGAGCGTTGCGGGTTCATTGCGGTCGGCCAGTTCCAGCACCCGGTGCAGCACGCCCACGGTAAGCGGCTTTTTGCAGACCGGGCAGATGTCGCCCAGTTCGCGGCTTTCGTGGGGTTCCAGAACCACGTTGCAGTCGCGGTGGCCGTCGAGGTGGTATTTGCCTTCCTCCGGATAGAACTCCAGGGTGCCGGCATAGGCGCAGGGGCCGCCTTGGCCGCGCAGGGCGTTGAAAATGCCGTCATAGGAGGGCGGGCCGCTGAACAGCGTGGCCTCGCGGCCGAGATTTTCGGCGGAATGGGCATCGGAGTTGGAAACCATGCGGAAGCGGTCCAGCGCGCTCCACAGGCGATTCATGGCCGGATCGGAAGAAAGGCCGGTTTCCAGGGCGAAAATTTCGGAACTGAGGTCGCCGTAGCATTCTTCCAGGCTGTCAAAACCGGATTTGGAGCCGAACAGGGAGAACCAGGGCGTCCAGATATGGGCGGGGATGAGCGCGGCGCGTGCATCGGCCTCCAGGGCCATTTCGAGCACGTGGCGGCTGTCGAGCCCCAGAATGGGCCGTCCGTCCGAGGCCAGGTTGCCCACCTGCTCCAGGCGGCGGCAAAAGCGGTCGGCCGCGTCAAAATCGGGCATGTAGACGAGATTGTGGACCTTGCGCACCTGCCCGCCGCGCTTGTAGATGCTGCTGATTTCGGCCTGGAGCATGAAGAACGGAGAAGGGCCCACGGCGGCCGGGCGGGGCAGATCTTCGGCTTCTTTGGGCGGCTGCCTGAGTGTATAGAGGCCGGAGGCCTCGTCAAACTCCAGACCCTCTTTGAGTTCCTCCCGCCAGAGGGGATGGGTGAAATCCCCCGTGCCCAGCACCGCAATGCCCTTGACCGCCGCCCAGGCGGCCAGCAGGGGCGCGTTGAGGCGCTTGCCCGTGGCGCGGGAAAAACGGGAATGAATGTGGAGATCCGCGATAAAATTCATGGGCCGCCCGATGCTGTTTAGAGTAATTCTAAATAGCCTGGGCGGCCCAAAAACTCAAGCCCGGAGAAACATGAGGAATGCTTCATTTTCGGGCAGAATCGGGAGCGGCCGCTTTTGCCGGCAGGCGAGAAAGAGCGGGCTTTTTGCGGAGAGAACGTACTCTTCTCGTACGTGACCGAAGCCAAAAGCCCGCTCTGACGAAGCATCACGGCAAAATGAGCCGCTCCCGTAAATTACGATTCGAACAATATGCCCACCGGCGTGGGAACACGCAGCAGCAGCGAAAACGCGCCGTAAATCAGGGCGCAGAAAAGCACGGCGAAAAACGCGGACACAAGCACGTCCCGCCCACGGCCGGCCTCTCCCCGGTGCAGGACCAGGGCCGAAACGAACACGAACAGCGCGGAGGCCGGATAAAAGCCTATGGGATACATCAAGGCCATATAGGCGGCCGAGGCGATGGAAATAAAGGCCACGCGCCCCATCTGCGCCTTGTCGCCGCCCAGGGCCCAGTCGCCCGTCGCCCTGCCCTTGCGGAAGGCCGAGACAAAGAGCGCCCCGACGCCGAGCAGCATGAAGACGAGCAGCGCCTCCGGAAAAACTTTGCTCAATCCTTCCAAGTCACCGAGTTGGAGGGCGAAAGGAACGATCGCGGCCAGGGTGAAAAGCGCGGAAAGCAGATCCGACTTGGCGGAGGATTGGCCTTCGAACATGTTCGGCAAAGGCTTGCCCTCGGCCAGGGCGCGGCGCGCCCGTCTGCGGGCCAGGATCCAGGGCGTGGCCATGGAAAGCAGGGTGAGGCAGATCAGTATGACGGCCAGCGGACTTTGCAGGAAAACCTGCGGCAGCGAGCCCACGGCTGCCGAGAGATGCACGCTTTTACCCAGGTTTTCCTCGATCATGGGGCCGAGGATGATGCCCAGGGCCATGGCGCCGGTGTCCATGCCGATGCGCACGCAGACGTAGCCGATGAAACCGAAAGCCAGCACCACGCCCATGTCCAGCGCGCTGTTGCGTATGGCGTAGGAGCCGATGACCGAAAGCACCACGATGCCGATGGCCACGAAGGTCAGGCGTATGGAGAGCAGCTTGGCCATGAACTTGATGAGCACATAGCCCACGGGCAGCATGAGCAGGTTGACGATGAACTGCGACATGATGAAGGTGTAGGCCAGATCGCCGGACGAGGTGAAGATTTTGAAGCCCGGCTGTATGCCCTTGGCCAGCAGCGCGCCCAGGATGACGGCGGCCACGGCGCTGCCCGGAATGCCGAGGGTGAGCATGGGAATGAGCGCACCGCCGATAACGGCGTTGTTGGCGCTTTCAGAGGAAGCCACCCCTTCTATGACGCCCTTGCCGTACTTTTCCGGATTCTTGTCCCAGCGTTTGGACTCGTTGTAGGCGATGATGGAGGCGATTTCCCCGCCCGCGCCGGGCAGCATGCCCACCAGGGCGCCGATCATCGACGAGCGCAGCAAAATGACTTTGCATTTTGTTATAAGCTCGCCGAAAACATATGAAAACACTTTCGGCGTCGGATTGTATTCCGCCAGAAAGGGCTTGTAGCTGCCTATGAGCACCAGCACCTGGGAAAAGGAAAACAGGCCGATCATGGCCGGAATCACCTCTATGCCCTGCACCAGTTCATAGGTGCCGAAGGTGAAGCGGGGAAAGGCGGTGTTCGGGTCGATGCCGATGGTGGAAATCAGCAGGCCGAAAGCCCCGGAAACCAGTCCCTTGACCATGTTGCCCGACGACATGACCGCGATGGTGGACAGGCCGAAGATGCAGAGCCAGAAATTTTCCGGCCCGCCGAATTTCAGGGCCGCGCGCGCCAGTGGAGCCGCCAGAAAAAGCAGCAGCACCGTGCCGAAAAAACCCCCGACGGCGGAAGAGATGAGCGAGGTGTTGAGGGCCACGTCCGCCCGACCCTGCTGGCAGAGAGGCCAGCCGTCAAAGGTGGTGGCAACGGAAGAAGGCGTGCCCGGCGTGCAGATCAGGCAGGCCGAGTTGGAACCGCCGTAAATGGCCCCCACATAAATGGCGCCGAGCATGATCAGGCCGCTGGTGGCGTCCATGGAAAAGGTGGCCGGCACCATCAGGGCCACGCCCATGGTGGCCGTAAGGCCGGGCAGCGCGCCGATGATGATGCCTCCGGCCAGGCCGAGCACCATGAGCGCGATGTTCAAAGGATCAATCAGGTGAGGCAAGGAGGAAAGGATGCCGTCAAGCATGGGCGGTCTCCAAAAATCGCTGCGCGGCGGGGCCGCGTCGGTCTTGCGGGGTATGCTGAATTTGCCTGCGGACGCGGAAAACCCGCTCTCCGGAGGAGTTTGGGGGAAATTCGCGCCGGAACGAAGCGGGGGAAAGGGCGCGCCCTCTCCCCCGCATGGCGGTTATTTCTTAATGTCTTTAAAAAGGGTGGTGACGACTTCGTTCTGCTTTTTCACGTACGCGGCGAACTGATCGCCGTTCATGTATTCGTGGGGCTGCCCGGCTTTCTTCATGTCGGCCGCATATTCGGGATCCGCGCCGATTTTGTCGAACACGCCGCGCAGATAGGCGATCTGCTCCTTGCCCAGGCCGACGGGAGCGACATAGCCGCGACGGATGTCGGACACCACGTCGAAACCCGTTTCCTTCATGGTGGGAACCTGGGGCAGGAAGTCGTTGCGCTTCTCGGCGGCCAGGGCGAGCACGCGGAATTCGTCGATGGTGCGCATGACGTCGTTCAGATTGCCGAACATAACGTCGATTTCGCCGCCGAGCAGGGCCGCGTTCTGATCCGCCGCGCCCTTGTAGAAAATGGGCGTCGCGGGGAAGGCGAAGCGCTTCTGCACGTCCAGGAACATGAGATGGTGCCCGGAATTGGGGCCGACCAGCCCCACCTTGAGCTTGCCGGGGTTGGCCTTGGCGAATTCGAACACTTCCTTCACGGTCTTGAAGGCGCTGTCCTTGCGCACGGTGACGGTCTGCGGGTCGTTGACCACCTGGCAGAGGTAGGTGAAATCGTTGATCGTGTACTGGGCCTGCTTGGCCAGGGGCTGCAGCATGATGTGCGGGGTATTGCAGCCGCCGATGTTGTAGCCGTCCGGCTTGGACTTGGCGATTTCGCCGAAGCCCACGGCCCCGCCGGCGCCGGTTTTATAGACGAAGTTCCAGTTCACCTTGGAATATTTGCCCCAGTATTTTTCCATGATGCGGGCCTGCACGTCGCTGGAACCGCCCGCCGTAAAGGCGATGATCATGGTGATGGGCTTGTCGGGATATTCGGCTGCCCGTACCGGCCCGGCACAAGCAAGAACAAGGCCCAACACGGCAAAAAGGAGAGATTTTTTCATACTGCACTCCAAAAGGTTGGGGCGGCGCGGGCCGCCTGGTGGAACAGCTGGACAGACGCCGAACGGAACACCGGCCTGTACAAAAATGCAATGAATATGCCGGCTTCGAGCAGATGATAACGCCGGGTAAGCCGCTGAAAAAACTCACGGCCATGGAGGGAAACAGAAGACGGACGCCGCAGCCCTGCCCGTATACGGGCATATTACCCGTATGCGGTCAAAAATCAATCGGCGGGGAGAGCTTCGCATCGTCGTCCACGAGGGTCTGCCCGCGGCTGCAGCCCGGCCGGCCGGCGCAGAGAATGCGCGGGCGGCTCACGGCCCGCACGGCGATTTCACCGGCATTCCCCCCAGGTGACGGGCACGCGCACCCGCGCCCCGCCCTTGTCCGTACAGAACAGATGCCCGGCGTCCCGTCCGTGCAGGTAGAGGCGGCGGGTGATATCCACGTCCTCGCGGCAATAGCGGGCGATGTCCTCCAGCCTGCCCTGCTTCCACCAGCGCAGGGCCGCAAGCCCGTCCGCGCTCTTGGCCGCGCCCAGCGTGGCCTGGGCCAGGTTGTCCAGCGAAACGCGGCGGCCGAGCTGCCTGTGCACCCGCTCCAGCATGTCCAGCGTGGGCAGGGTGCGGAGGGTCAACGCCGTAAAAGGCTGCAGCACCGCATAGTCGAAGCCCAGAATGTTGAAGCCCACCACCAGTTCGGCCTGCTCAAGCAGGCGGAACAGCTCCGTCAGTTCCTCCTGGCTGTACGCGAGAAAGGCGTCCGCCGCGCTGTCGTAGAGCACGGCCACGCTCACGCCCATGTGTCCGGCCTTGTGCCAGCCGCCCACCTCCTGCGCGCTGCGCCGGGTTTCAACGTCCAGAACCATGTATCGCTTCGCCGGGAAATGCGATTCCCGGCTCGCTCCGCCGCTGCGCGGCGCGTCCGCCTCCCGGCGGCCGGCTTCGACATCAATCTTTTCGTTCATGCTCTTCTTCGTCCAACACCTTCACCACCACGGCAGGCACGCCCGCCGCCAGGCAGTTTTCCGGCAGGGAATGCACCACCACGCTGCCCGCCGCCACGATGCTTCCCCGGCCTATGCGCACGCCCTTGAGAATAAGGCAGTTCATTCCGATCCAGACATAATCGCCGATTTCCACCCCCGCGTCGCGCTCGTAGCCGGGATCAAGATGCCGGCGCTCCGGGGGCCGGGGTTCGTGAAAATCCGAATCCACCAACGCGCAGCCCGGCGCGATCATCGCATATTCCCCGATGCGTATGCGCGTTGAGCGAGCCGTGATCGACGTTCCGCTGAGTTGAGCGCCGCGCTCCAGCACAATTTCCGCCCGCGGCCCCAGGGTTTTCAGGCGCACCGGGGTTACGGTCGCGGCCGTGGCGCGGCGGGGACAGGAAATAAGGCTGACCTCCTCCCCGATGCGGATGCGGCTTTTCGGCCGGCGGGACAAAATAACCGCCCCGGCCGCGCGCGCCCCCCGGCCGCATTCCACACCGAACAGCGCTGCCTTGATCCGCAGGGCGAGCGTTCCCCGCGCTCCGCTCCACAAATCCCATCCCCGCACGGCCGCCAGAGTGATCAGATCGCGCGGGCCCGCGCAACGTTCCCGAATTTTTCGCAACAGGGAAAACACGGCAACTCCTTGGCATTCGACAAAAAATTTTTTATCCTCCTTTCAGGCCGCAACGGGCTTTGCCCGCCGCAAGCGGCAATCCCAAAGCGAAAAGGCTCTGGAAGGAGGAGACGGCGTGTACATCGGCATACTGATGATCGTCGGCGGTCTGGTGGGCGGCCTGGTGGCGGGAAACAAGGGACGCAACGTGCTGTTCTGGACTCTGGCCTGCGGCGTCATCCCCCTTGTCCTGCTCGTGCTCTTCGCCCTGCCGAGCCTGCCCAGGCCCGGCATAAGCCGCTCCTGCCCGCATTGCCTGCGCATCATCCCCGTCCAGGCCGACACCTGCGCCTATTGCCGCCGCAGCGTCAGTCCGCAGGAAGGCGCAACCTGCTCCGCCTGCGGCAGGCCCTTTGCCTCCGACGACCGCTTCTGCTCCCATTGCGGCGCGCCGAGAGGCTGAAACAATCTTATTGTTCTGCCAGATCTTCCAGCCAGGCATTCAGGCCGGTCAGATCCTCGCCCCAGGGGAAGTCGCCGCCCTTCAGTTCCTCTCCCCGGCCGTAGAACAGGGTGCCCACGGCTTCGGCGGCGCGCAGATCGGTGACGCTGTCGCCCACCATGACGGTTTCGGCCGGATCGACCTTGGCCCGCCGCACTATGGAGCGCAGCAACTCGGTCTTGGCGGGCGGCGAGCCGCATATCTCCACAAAATAGCGGTCCAAACCCCGGTCGCGCAAAATTGTGTTCAATTCTTCGTGCGGCGCGCCGGAACATACGTACATCGGCGTGCGGCCCAGCCGGCAGTCCAGCGTTTCCTGCACGCCGGGCACCAGTTCGCAGCGGCGGATCTCCTCAAGCGCGATCCGCTCGAAGCGGCGGCTCAGTTCGTCGGATTCCTCCGGCGTGATCTCCCGGCCCAGCACCTCGCGGTACAACCATGCAAACTTTTTCAACCGGCTTACGCCGCCGTTCACCTTGTGGAACATGAGCAGCCTGTCCCTGGCCTCGGGGCCGTACATTTCGCCGATGCGCGCAAAAGCCCTCGTCTTGATGGCCATGCTCTCCAGAATCACGCCGTCACAATCGAATACGATGCAGGATAAGGCCATATGCGCTCCGGAATGCGAGGGGGGCGGGGAAGGGAAATTTTATAAAGGTTTCCCATCCCCCGTAAAATCTTTACTGCAAAACTTCCAACAAATTCTTGATCGTATCAACTTCCATGCGGATGCGGGCCTCGCGGGCATAGGAGCCGATGTGGGGGGTGAGGATGACGTTGTCGAGCTTTGTCAGCGGCCCGTTATAGGGTTCGCGGTCAAAGGTGTCGACCGCCGCGCCGGCCAGGCGGCCGGATGCAAGTTCGGCAACAAGGGCGTTTTCGTCCACAAGGCCGCCGCGCGCGGCGTTGATGAGCCGGGATCCGGACGGCATGCGGGCCAGGCGTTCGGCGCTCATGACGGGTTTGCCGTCCTTGGGTTTCGAGCAGTGGAGGGTGAGGATTTCAGCCCAGGCGCAGAGTTCGTCGGGCTCCATTTTACGGTGCACGGCGTCCGCGGCCACGGGATCGGAAAAAGCGACTTCCGCGCCGCAGGCCGCGAAAAGTTTGGCGGTGGCGCGCCCGATGCGGCCGTAGCCGATGATGCCGACCTTTTTGCCCTCCAGCAGTGAGCCCATGCGTTTTTTCCAGGTTCCGGCGCGCAGTTCGCGATCCATGCGGGTCACGTCGCGCAGCAGGTCAAGGGCCAGGGCCAGGGCCAGCTCGGCCACGGCCTGGGTGGGGCCGTCCGGGGTGTTGCGGACGGCAATGCCTTTTTCCTGGGCGGCCTGAATGTCCACGCTGTCCATGCCGGTGCCGCAGCGGGAGATGACTTTGAGATCCGGGCAGGCTTCGAAAACGCGGCGGCTCAAGGGTTCGGTGCCTGCGGCCACGCCGGCGCAGCCCTGAAGGATGTCTATGGCTTCGTCTTCTGTGAGTTTGCGGCCGGTGGTGTTGAGCACGTAGTCGATGCCGCGCCGGCGCAGGTGTTCGAGGGGTTCGTCGCTGTATTCCGCGAAGGAGGAAGTGGTAACGGCGATTTTCATACGGGCTCCGCCTGTTATTTGAATTGTACGGGATTATAGCTTTCGAGCGGGGTTGCGCCGGAAAGGAAATCGCGCACCTGTTCGATGCGCTCGTTAAAGGCCGCCATGCGGCCCTGGGCGATGCTTTCTTCCCTGGGATTGATGGCCTTGGTGGGGTTGATGAAGCGCCCGCCCTGCTTGAGGCGGAAGTCGAGATGGGGGCCGGTGGCATAGCCCGTTGCGCCCACAAAACCTATGACCTGCCCCTGGCGCACGCGCGCGCCCACGCTCATGCCCCTGGCGTAGCCGGACATGTGCCCGTACTGCGATTCCAGGCCCGCGCCGTGGCGCAGGGTGACGGTGTTGCCGTAACCGCCCTTCCAGCCGCGCTGGGTAACCACGCCGTCACCCACGGCCTTGATGGGAGTGCCGGTGGGCGCGCCGTAGTCCACGCCTTCGTGGGGGCGCACATCGTGAAATATGGGATGCCTGCGGCCCTTGCTGTAGCCGGAGGTGATGCGGGTGAAGGCCAACGGGGCCTTGAGCAGCACCTTTTTCAGGCTTTCGCCTTTTTTGTTGTAGTGGCTTTCAAAGCCGGAGACTCCCCGGAACAAAAAGGCCTCAAAAAGCTTGCCCTTGTTGGTGAAGGTGGCGCCGAGCACACGGCCGTAGTTTCGGAACTGCCCGTCGCGGAAGCGTTTTTCAACGAGAATGCTGAAGCTGTCGCCGTCCTGAACGTCTTTGATGAAGTCCACGTCCCAACGAAAGACGTCCGCCACGACGATGGCCAGGGAAGGGGATTCACCCAGAGCGGCCACGGACTGGAAAAGGCTGGACTCCACATTGCCCTGGAGCAGCGCAAGGTGAATATCATACGCTATGGGCTCCACCCGGCTGACAAAGCCCTCGCCGTCGTTTTCCACCACCAGCTTGCGCTGGGCGTCGATTTCGTACTCAAAAAGCTGGAGCGCCCTGGTTTCCCTGTCCCGCACCACGGTATAGGGTTGGCCGCTGCGGATGTTGGCCAGGGAATGATGCTTGCGGGAAACCTGGAGGATGTCGTGCACGTCGCCGCCGAGCAGCTTGGCGGCGGTATCGCCCTGCTCCACGGTGCCGGAGACGACTTCCTTCGTGCCCTCCGTGCTGCGGGTGAGGGTGTCGCTTTCGGCGTCTTCCCCCGTCTTGTCGGCCTCCGCGTCCCGAGCTTCGTCCTTGTCCCCGGAGCCGGCCTTTTCGGCGGCGGCGTGTTCCCCGTCCTGCCGTTCCTGCGGGACGGTTTCGGACTTGTCCGCCTCGATCCCGGCTTTCGGAATCTCCTCGGCCGCTTTTTCTCCGGCGTCCGCGGGAAGAAGCTCGGCAGAGGAGGAGGGTTCCGCGGAAGAATCTTTTTTCTCCTCTTCAGCCCGGGGAGAGCCGGAGGAAGAGTCCGAAGGGGAGGACGAAGTTGAAACAACGGGCGGCTGTTCGGCCGAAGGCTCAAGATCGACGAGCAGGTAGGCCGTCGCGATGCCTATCACCGCAAGCGCGATGAAGAGATATTTTTTCACGAAAGGGGAAAATTCGCTCATAACTCTGCGAAAGCCGACGTCATTGCCCGTCGCCGGCGGGATATTATTATTAAGGGCCGGGAGAGAGTAGCGTCGCTTGCTCTTCTTGTCCAGATGCCTCACGGAAAGAAGAACGCCGGCTGAAAAGCGCGACAAAAGCGCGTGCGCTTTTTTTTCCGCCTGTTCCGGCGCAGGGCGCCGTTATCGGATATTTATATATATTTCACCGTCTTATTTAAATATTCTTGTCCTTGTTTCAGGCGGCTTTTTTTGCTACTTTGTGAGGCCGTTCACCGGAACACCGGACGGGCCGTATTTTTCTGAAACATCGAGCCGGAAAGTGAAAGAAGCCCTGCGTGCCCAACTTGCCGGGCAGTGCGCCGAGGACGATCTCTGCCGTTGGTATGATCCCCTCCACATTGAAGTGGATGGGGAAGCCCTTACAGTGACCTTTCCGCACCGCTTTTTTTCTTCCTGTTTTTTCAACTCCGGACGCAAACAGCTGGAAGAAGCCCTTGCCGCTCTTTTGGGAACGGAAGCCACTGTGCATTACCGCGGTTGTCCGCAGCCGGAAGTTTTTGATCCGCCCGCGCTTCCGCCGCCGGCGGAACGCACGGGGCCGGAACATCCATTTGGAGAGAACTGCACCCTGGAAAACTTCATTATCAACGGAAAAAACTTCTTTCCCCTGGCGGTTGCCCGCGAAGTGTTGAAAACGCAAAAGGAACCTTCCTACAATCCCCTCATATACTGCGGAAAAAGCGGCAGCGGGAAAACCCACATCCTGCGCGCCCTGGCCGGAGAACTTTCGAAAATGCACAGCTTCGGCGCGGTTTTTTACGGCAATACAGGCCGCTTCGCCCTGGAATATGCGCGGGGCGGAACCGGGAAATCCGGCAGCTACCGGGCCTATTGCATCGAAGATATTCACCAGCTTGAAAACAATGCCGAACTTCAGGAAGGGCTTGCCCTGCTGCTCGACAACTGCCTGGACGGCAGGCGGCAGGTCATTTGTTCCTGCAACGGCCTGCCGTCTTCCAGAGGTTTCTCGGACAGTCTGCGCTCCAGGCTGGAACGCGGTCTGGTGGCGGAACTGAAAAATCCGGATCTCGACGTGCGCATGCGCTACGCCCAGTCGCGCTGCGCCCTGCACGGCCTCGATCTGACGAAGGAACAACTGCTTTCCATCGCCCGACGCTGCGATCACCTCAACCATCTTTCCGGCATACTGCTCAAGACGGCCGCCTACCGCAAGCTGTCGCAACGGAAGCTCGACGATCAGGACATTGAAAAAATTCTGGAAAGCGCCGGCGATCACAACTCCATTACCGAACAGGACATCATACGCTGCGTAGCCGGGTATTTTTCCCTGGGCGCGGACGAAATCACCGGCAGCACACGAAAACAGATCCCGGTTCACGCCCGCCAAACCGCCATGTTCCTTTGCCGGGAGCTTGTGGGCACTTCCTACCCCGCGCTGGGCCGGATCTTCGGCGGCAAGGATCACAGTACTGTCATTTATGCCATTAGAAAAATTACAAAAAACATAGTTACGCACAAAAAAACGCACAACGATGTCAGCGAACTGCGCCGCAGGTGCGCCAAGCTCAAGGAATGATCGCGCTTTGTCGCTCCGCGTTCCTCGTGTTACCGGCAACGAACAAAAATACGGCAATAAAACGACGGCAATGTCCAACTTAGGAACATACGCGCCCCTTCTATAATATCCAACAAGGAAATCACCATGAAACTCACTATTATGAAAGAGCGCATCATCGAAGGTCTGCAGAAGGCCGCCGGCATCATCCCCGCGCGTTCCGGCGCGGCCTATCTGCGCTCTCTCTGGCTCAAGGCGGAAGGAGAAACGCTGGCCCTGATGTCCACGGATGCGAACATAGAATTCACCGGCGTGTATCAGGCCGTCGTGTCCCGGCCCGGTCTGGCCGGCGTGCAGGGCAGGGCTTTTGTCGATCTGGTGAGCCGGCTGCCCGGCGGGGAAATAACCCTGACCCTTGACGAGCAGGCCGGTGTGCTTCTGCTGGAACAGGGCCGCCGCAAATACAAACTGCCCGTGAACGACGCCTCCTGGTTCCAGGCGTTTTCCGACTTTCCCCAGGACAACGTTGTGGCCTGGTCGGGCGATTTTCTTCAGGAAGTGGTGGAACGCGTCAACTTCTGCATCAGCGACGACGACAACGCCGACGCCATAGGTTGCCTGTATATGAAGCCCATGGGCAACGGACGCATCGAAGTCTGCGGTCTCAACGGCCACCAGTTCGCTCTGGTGGCTTTCGTGCATGACGACTTGGCCGCTCTGCTGCCGGCCGAAGGCATTCTGATCCAGAAAAAATACGTCCAGGAAATGAAAAAGTGGCTGGGCACGGAAGAAATCGAACTCAACCTGAGCGAAAAGCGTCTTTACCTGCGCACAGGCGACGGGCGCGAAACCTTCAGCCTGCCCCGCAGCACCTACAGCTATCCGGACTATATGAGCTTCATGTCCAAGCTTTACGGCGAAGATGTCAGCATGCTGGAAATAGACCGCAAAGAGGGCATGGAAGCCTTGGGACGCCTTTCCATCTTCGCCACGGACAACGAACGCTGCACCTATCTGGCGCTCAATGAAAAGGAACTCAGCCTGACGGCTCAGGGCCAGGACGTGGGTTCGGCCGACGAGATACTGGAAGCGGAATACAAGGGTTCAATCTCCAAAATCGCTTTTCCCACCCGCAATCTTATGGACGTCATGGGGCATTTCAACTCCCCGCGCCTGCGCCTGGCCCTCACGGCCGTGGAAGGGCCCTGCGGCATCACCGGCCGGGACGATCCCGACTACAGCGTGATTATCATGCCCATGAAAATGACGGACAGCACGTATTATACCGAGGAAGACGCCTGACATGCCCAATAGTTTGTTGAATGCGGAACCGATAAATAAGCCCCGCGATTATGATGCCGCCGCCATCACCGTGCTGGAGGGGCTTGCCGCGGTGCGCAAGCGCCCGGCCATGTATATCGGCTCCACCGACGCGCGCGGCCTGCATCATCTGGTTTACGAAGTGGTGGACAACTCCATCGACGAAGCCATGGCCGGCTTCTGCACGCGCATAGAAATAACGCTGCACCTCGACAACAGCGTGACCGTGCGCGACAACGGGCGCGGCATTCCCGTGGACATCCACCCCAAGGAAGGCGTGCCCGGCGTACAGGTGATCATGACCAAGCTGCACGCCGGCGGCAAGTTCGACAACAACGCCTACAAAGTTTCCGGCGGCCTGCACGGGGTGGGCGTTTCCTGCGTCAACGCGCTTTCCGAAAAACTTATCGTCACCGTGCGGCGCGACGGCAAACGCTGGCGCCAAAATTACGCCAGGGGCGTGCCCCAGGACGAAGTGACGATGATCAGCGAGGTTGAGCCCGGCAATCACGGCACCACCGTGCGCTTCAAGCCCGATGAGGAAATTTTCGAAACTCTCGAATTTTCCTACGAGACTCTGAAAAAACGCTTCGAGGAACTGGCCTACCTCAACAAGGGACTGGAAATCCAGTGCGTGGACGAACGCACTCAGGAAACCCAGCTTTTCCGGGCCGACGGCGGCATCACCCAGTTCGTGAGGGATCTGAATTCAGGCGAAAGCGGCATCCATCCCGTCATCTCCGCCGAAGGCCGCCTGGAGAGCGTCATGGTCGACTTTGCCCTGCAATACAACGCGGGGTATAAAGAAAACGTCCTCACCTTCGCCAACAACATCCGCACCAAGGAAGGCGGCACCCACCTTGTGGGTTTCCGCACCGCCCTGACCCGCGCGATCAACGGCTATATAAAATCCCAGGCCGATTTGAGCAAAAAACTCAAGGGAACCCTGCTTTCCGGGGACGACGTGCGCGAGGGCCTGACCTCCGTGGTCAGCGTCAAACTGCCCCAGCCCCAGTTCGAAGGCCAGACCAAAACCAAGCTCGGCAACAGCGAAATCGCCGGGCTGGTGGCCGGGGTTGTATACGAGCGCCTGAACACGCATTTTGAGGAAAACCCCAAGGACGCCCGGCTGATCATCGAAAAGGCCGTGGACGCCGCGCGAGCGCGCGACGCTGCCCGCAAGGCCAAGGAGCTGGTGCGCCGCAAGGGCGCGCTTTCCGACAACGCCCTGCCCGGCAAACTGGCCGACTGCCAGTCCAAGGATCCGGCCGAATCCGAGCTCTTCATCGTCGAAGGCGACAGCGCCGGCGGATCGGCCAAGCAGGGCCGCAACCCGAACCATCAGGCCATTTTGCCGCTCAGGGGCAAGATCCTCAACATCGAGCGCACCCGTTTCGACAAAATGCTGGCCAACAAAGAGGTCAAGGCCCTTATCACCGCCATGGGCGCGGGCATAGGCGAGGAAGACACCGACTACACCAAGCTGCGCTACCACAAAATCGTCATCATGACCGACGCCGACGTGGACGGCGCGCACATCCGCACCCTGCTGCTGACCTTTTTCTTCCGCCAGTACCAGAAGCTTATCGAGGACGGCTATCTCTACATCGCCCAGCCCCCGCTCTACCGGGTGCACAATTCCCGCATGGAGCGCTTCATCAAGGACGACCCGGAACTGAACGCCTTTCTCTTCGCTAGGGCGGGCGACGATCTCGCCGTTACGGCCGACAACGGCAACCTCTTTCAGGGCCACGGGCTCGTCGATCTGCTCCGGCGCATCGAAAAGCTTCAGGGCTGGGTGCAGGACGCCGAACTGAAAGGCATAAGCCGCGAGCTCTTCCAGGCCTTTCTCCATTACGATGAATGCATCACTCCGGAATGGTTCGCCCGCGACGTCACCAACGGCTTCACCTCCTGGCTGGCCGAACGCGGCATCCTCCTTGAGGTGGAGCGGGAAATCAACGAGGACGAGGAGCGCACCTTCGCCGTTTTCACCATGCAGAACGGCCACCGCACCCGCGTGGGCGTCGAATTCTTCTCCTCCAAAATGTACCGTCAGGCCTGGCGCATCCTGGCCGACATACGCAGCGCCTGCGGCGGCACGGGCTTTACCCTGAAACGCAAGAACGACTCCGCATCCACCGGCGACGTGTTCGAATTGTTGAGCCTGAGCCTGGACGAGGCCCGGCGCGGATTTTCCATCCAGCGCTACAAGGGCCTGGGCGAAATGAACCCCGAACAGCTCTGGGTCACGACCATGAACCCGGAAAACCGCACCCTGCTTCAGGTCTCCATAGAAGACGCCGGGGAAGCCTCCGACGCCTTCGAACAACTTATGGGCGACCGCGTGGAGCCGCGCCGCGAGTTCATCGAACGCAACGCGCTGAACGTGCAGGAACTGGATATTTAACTCTAACCCACACCGCGAGCGATCTGTGTCCACTCAGCCGCAAATCAGCATAGAAAAAGAGCTGCGCAAGTCGTATCTCGAATATTCCTTAAGCGTCATCATCGGCCGGGCCATTCCGGACGTGCGCGACGGCCTCAAGCCCGTGCACCGACGCATTTTGTTCGCCCAGCATGAACTGGGCAACGGCTATACCCGTCCGCACAAGAAATCCGCGCGCATCGTCGGGGATGTCATCGGTAAATACCACCCGCACGGCGATTCGGCGGTCTATGACGCTTTGGTGCGCATGGCCCAGGAATTTTCCATGCGCGATCCCCTGGTCGACGGTCAGGGCAACTTCGGTTCCATAGACGGCGACGCCCCGGCGGCCATGCGGTATACCGAAGTGCGCATGTCGCGTCTGGCCGGGGAATTTCTGGCCGACATCGAGAAGGAGACGGTGGATTTCCGTCCCAACTACGACAACAGCCTGGAAGAGCCGGCCGTGCTGCCGACCAGGGTGCCGAACCTCCTGCTCAACGGTTCGGCGGGCATCGCCGTGGGCATGGCCACGAACATTCCGCCCCACAACCTCGGGGAGCTGTGCGACGCCCTGCTGCATCTGCTGGACGCGCCGGACTGCACCGTGGACGATTTGATGGAATACGTGCGGGGCCCGGACTTTCCCACGCGGGGCTTCGTCTATGCCGGGCAGGGCCTGGCCGAGGCCTACCGCAAAGGCCGCGGCACGGTGAAAGTGCGCGGCCGCGTGGAGGTGGAAGATCGCAAAAAAGGCGCGCAGGCCGTGGTTATCCGCGAGATACCCTTCGGCCTGAACAAATCGAGCCTGGTGGAAAAGATCGCGGCCCTGGTCAACGACCGCAAGATGGAAGGCGTCTCCGACCTGAGGGACGAATCCGACCGCAAGGGCATACGCGTGGTGCTCGACTTGAAGCGCGGCACCATTCCCGACATCGTCATCAACGCGCTCTACAAATTCACGCCGCTGGAAAGCTCCTTCGGCATCAACATGCTGGCCGTGGTGGACAACCGGCCGCAACTGCTCACTCTCAAAAGCGCGCTTTCCTATTTTCTCGATCACCGGCGTGAAGTGGTCGTGCGCCGCACGCGCTACGATCTGGCCAAGGCCGAAGCCAGGGCCCACATTCTGGAAGGCCTGCGCATCGCTCTGGACAACATCGACGAGGTGGTCAGACTCATCCGGGCTTCCAAAACACCGCCGGAGGCCAGGGAACGCCTGATGGGGCGCTTTTCCTTTTCCGAAATCCAGGCCCAGGCCATATTGGACATGCGCCTGCAGCGCCTCACCAACCTTGAGCACGAAAAGCTGCTTGAAGAATACCGCGAGCTGCTCAAGACCATCGAATATCTGAAGTCGATCCTCGAAAACACCGAAGTGCTGCGTTCCGTGCTGCGCGACGAACTGCAGGATCTGAAAGATACCTACGCCACCAAACGGCGTACCGAAGTGCTGGTGGACGAGCTGGAAGGCATAGACATCGAAGACCTCATCCCGGACGAGGACGTGGTCATCACCCTGTCCCGCCGGGGGTATATCAAGCGCACCACGCTCGACAACTACCAGCAGCAGCGGCGCGGCGGCAAGGGCATCGCCGGCGTGCACACCGGCGACGGCGATTTTGTGCAGGACTTTTTAAGCACCACCAACCACCAGTACCTGCTGCTCTTCACCAACAAGGGCCGCATGCACCAGTTGAAGGTGCACCGGGTGCCCGAAGGCAGCCGCACGGCCAAGGGCATGCACATCGCCAACCTGCTGCCGCTGGAGAGCGAGGAATACGTCAGCACGGCGCTTACGGTACGGGAATTCGCGGAAGACAAATACTTCCTCTTCATCACCCGCCGGGGCATGGTCAAGCGCTCCTCGGCCTCGCTCTACGCCCGCTCGCGCAAAAGCGGGCTTATAGCCGTCAGCCTGAATGAGGACGACGAACTCATTATGGTGCGGCCCATAGAGGAAGACGCCCACGTGTCGCTCACCACAGCCGGCGGCTACGCCATACGCTTCGCCTGCGGCGACGTGCGGCCCATGGGCCGGGGCGCGGCCGGCGTGAAGGGCATTGCCCTGCGCCGGGGCGACGGCGTCGTGGCCGGGCTCATCCTTCATGCCGAGGATCAGAGCACCGAAATCATGTCCATCTCCGCCCTGGGCTACGGCAAGCGCACCCGCGTCGATCTCTACCGCCTGCAAAGCAGGGGCGGCAAAGGCATCATCAACTTCAGGGTCACGCCCAAAAGCGGGCCCGTGGTGGGCGCCATACCCGTGCGGGAGGAAGACGCGCTCATCCTGCTCACCTCCACCAACAAGGTCATCCGCATGGGGCTTGATCAGGTGCGCAGCATAGGTCGCGCCACCTCGGGCGTTATGCTCGTGCGTCTCGACGAGGGCGCGCGCGTTGTGGGCTTCGACCGCCTTGAACTTGACGAAGCCGCCCGTATGGCGGAAGATGCCCCCTCCGCGGAATAGCGGAGGAATTTGAGGAGGCGCCGTCCCCTCAGGGATCAGCATGAGACTGTTTGCCGTTATCGTTCTGTTGCTGTGCGTGCCTGCCGCAGGTTGCGACAGGGTCCTGCCGGCGGTGAACGATCTGGACGAGGCGCGCGCCGCCATGCAGCGGCGCGACTGGCCGGCGGCAGAGCGCATTCTGGAGCGGGCTCTGCGCAGCGAGGAAGATCCGCAACTGCGCTGGGAGGCCTGGATACGTCTCGTGGACATCCAGGCCCGCATCAATTTGAACCAGCGCGCGGCCTTCGGGCACCTGGAGGCCATGCTTCAGGAATTTTCCCATGATCCCGGAAAGTTGAAAATTATTCTGGAGCGCCTGGGCGATTTCCATGAAAGCCGGGGACACACGGCCCAGGCCTTGGGGGTGTGGACGCGTTACGCGGAACTCGGCAACCTGACGGATCGGGAAGCGGCCGACGCGCAACGCAGGATGGGCAATCTGCACTTCCGGCAGCGCCGTTTCGATCTGGCGGAGGAAGCCCTGCAGACCTGCCTGGCCCTGCCGGTGGAAGAAGGCTTTCGGGCTTGGTGCCTGTATGATCTGGCCCAGGCCAACATGGCCAGGGAAGAGATGGACGACGCGCGGGATCAGGCCGCGCAGGTGCTCGGCATGAAGATAGACGATCAGCTCAGGGGGCTGGCCGGCTTTCTGCTGGCCGACGTGCTGGAGCAGCAGGGCCGCAGGGCCGAGGCGCTCGCCCGTTTTGAAGACGTGCGCGCCCTGTATCCCAATGAAATGGTTGTGGACAACCGCATTGCGCATTTGAAGAAAAAATTGAAATCGAGCTCCGGGAGCAGCAAACCATGATTCGCCATTACTGCGGCCTTTTTGCGATCAGCGGCCGCGTTGAGGCCGCGCGCCACGCCTATTTCGGCCTTTACGCCCAGCAGCACAGGGGGCAGGAAAGCGCCGGCATAGCCTGCTGGGACGGAAAAAACCTGTACGAACACCGCGGCATGGGACTGGTGCCGGAAGTGTTTACCGAAAGCGTGCTGCAACGCCTGCAGGGGGAATATGCCATCGGGCACGTGCGCTATTCCACCAGCGGATCCTCCTCCCTGCGCAACGCCCAGCCCTTTGTGGTGCGCTACCGCGACATGCATCTGGCGCTGGCCCACAACGGCAACCTGGTCAACGCGCTGGAAATGCGGCGCGAGCTGGAGGAAAGCGGCGCCATCTTCCAGAGCGGCAACGACAGCGAAGTGTTCATGCACCTCATCGTGCGCGCCCTGCGCGACAAGGATCTGGAAGACGCCGTCATTGAAGCCTGCTCGAAGGTGCGCGGCGCGTATTCGCTGCTGGTGATGTCCGGCGACAAGATCATCGGCCTGCGCGATCCCAACGGTTTTCATCCGCTGGCGCTCGGCGTGCTGGAAGGCTGCCATGTGCTGGTTTCGGAAACCTGCGCGCTCGATCTGCTGGAAGCGGAATATCTGCGCTCCGTGGAGCCGGGCGAGATGGTGATCATCCAGGGCGGGCAGGTGCGCAGCCGGCGGATTGCGCCCGTCATGACGCCCAAACAGTGCATATTCGAACTGGTCTATTTCGGCCGGCCGGATTCGCTGATCTTCGGCGAGCAGGTCTATCTGTGCCGCAAACGCATGGGCTGGCAGCTGGCTTTCGAATCTACCCCGGAAGTGGATTTCGTCATGCCCTTCCCGGATTCGGGCGTCTACGCGGCCGTGGGCTTTGCCCAGTGCGCCGAACTGCCTTATGAGCACGCGATGATCCGCAACCACTATGTGGGCCGCACCTTCATCCAGCCTACCCAGAGCATGCGCAACTTCAGCGTGCGGGTAAAGATCAACCCCGTGCGCGCCATGATCGAGGGCAAGCGCATCTGCATAGTGGACGACAGCATCGTACGCGGCACCACCATGCTGACCAGAGTGAAAAAGCTGCGCGAACTGGGGGCGAAAGAAGTGCATATCCGCATTTCCTGCCCGCCGGTGCGCTACCCCTGTTTTTACGGCATCGACTTTTCCTCGCGCGGGGAGCTTATCGCCGCCGGGCACAGCCTGAAGGAAATCGAAAGCATCCTTCAGGTCGACAGTCTGCACTATCTTTCCCTGCCGGGACTGCTGCGCTCCGTGGCCCATTCGGACCATTATTGCCTGGCCTGCCTTACCGGCGATTACCCCGTGCCCTGCCCGAAAACGGAAGGCAGCGTGCAGGAGTGTCTTACACGATGAGCGCGCAACGCAGCCCCGAACAGCCCGCCGCGCCCCGCACGGCCTATGTGCTGCTGTGGTTTCCCCGCGCCTCGGAAACCTTTGTGTTTTTCGAGGTCTGCTCCCTGCGCGGGCAGGGGCTGCCCATCCACATCTATACGCTTTACGGCCGCCGGACGGGCGGTTGCTCGGCCCGCATGCAGGCGTACGACGGCCCCCTGACGCGCCTGGGCTGCACGGCCGTGGGCCGCATGGCCGGGATTTTTTTCAGGGAACTGTTCACGCGTCCGGCCTCCACCTTCGGGCTTATGCGGCTTTGTCTGTTCCGCCGCATGCGCGACTGGGAGTCGCTGGCGGAAAACATCTGGAGTTTCTTTGCCGGCTTCGCCCTGGCGGACTTGGCGCGCAAAGACGGCATCGAACTGCTCCACGCGCCCTGGGCCAACGGTTCCACCACGGCCTGCCTGGTGGCGTCGAAGCTGACGGGCATTCCTTTTGCCTTCACGGGCCGCGCGGGCGACATGTACCCGCCGGACGGCCTGCTGAAGGAAAAACTGGAAGCCTGCCTCTTTGTGCGCACCAACACGGCCGCGAATGTGGGCTACCTGGCTTCCCACGCGCCGGAAGGGCACAAGGACAAGATCTTTCTTGTCTACAACGCCCTGACCCTGCCCAAGGAACTGCCCGCCCGGGCGTCCGGGGGGCCTCCCTACAAACTGCTTGCCGTGGGGCGCTTCGCGCGCACCAAGGGATTCCGCCATCTGCTCACCGCCATGGCGCGTCTGAAACGCGAAGGTTTTCCCTGCCGCCTGACCCTGGTGGGCGACGGCTGGCTGCGCCCGCAACTGTTCGCCCAACGCAGACGCCTGCGCCTGGAAGATTGTGTGGACATGCCCGGCTTCGTGCCGCACGACCGCGTGGCGGAATTGATCGAAAGTCACCACATGCTGGCCGCGCCCTGCGTGGTGACGGAAAGCGGCGACAGGGACGGCATTCCCAACGTGATCATTGAAGCGCTTTCCCAGGGCATGCCCGTGATCGCCACCGCGGTCAGCGGTATCGGCGAGATTTTGAAGCACGAAGAGACAGGCCTGGTGATACGCCAGCACAACGGCGCCGATCTGGCCGAAGCCGTGAAGCGCATGGCCGCCGATCCGGAAGGCGCCGCCCGCATGGCGGAAGCCGGCAAGCGTCTGGTGCGCTCCATGTTCGATCCCGCGACGAATATCCGCAGGTTGTATACGCTCTATGCGGAACGCTTCGCCGCGTTTGCGGAGCGCCGCCGGTGAAACCCGCGCTGGAGCTTGCTCTCAGCATCGACGTGGAAGAAGAGGGGTTGTTCGGCGGACACTACGCGCGCAGCCGGGTTTCGGTGGACAATGTCGCGCACTTGGCGCGTCTGTCTCCGCTGCTGGATGATTTCGGCCTGCCGGTCACGCTGCTCTGCACGCATGCCGTGTTCGCGGATGCCGGAGCCCGCCGGAATCTGGACGCGTTGCGCGCGCGGCATCGCGTGGAAATCGGCGCGCACCTGCACCACTGGAACACCCCGCCGGCCGATCCGGCGCGCGCGCATGAAAGCGCGTACCAATCGCCCGCCCTGGTGGACGACACCCTCCTGCGGGCGCGTCTGGCCGCACTCCTTCAGGCGGGCGGAGATTTCAGCGGCGAGACCCCGACGGCCTTCCGCATGGGAAAATGGGATCTGCACCGCCGGCACTGGCCTCTGCTGGCGGAGGCCGGCGTTCTGGTCGACGCTTCGGTGCGTCCGCTGCACCGGGGCAGGGGAGGGCCGGATCATTTTTTCGCTCCGGCCGATCCCTATTTCGTGCTCACGGGCGGCGGGGCGATTCTGGAAGTGCCGCTCACCTGCACTCCTTTGTGCGGAGCGGTACGGCTTGCCGGGCATACGCCGGCCGCCGCCTCGGCGCAGAAGTGGGGCGCATTGGCCGTCTTGCCCGCGTATCATCCCCTGTGGGCCATGAAGGCGATCACCCGCCTGCACGCCGCACGGGGCGGCAGAGTCGTTTCCCTGACCTGGCATTCGTCGGAACTGATGCCGGGCGGCGCGCCGCACATGCCCGATGCGGCGTCCGTGGAGGCCTTTTTACGAAAGATTCGCGCCTATCTCGACTGGCTGGCGCGTTTTGCGCGGATTACAGGTGGAACATTCGCGGAATTGCGCGCCGCGCGGCTTCCCGCGCGTTTGTCTGAAGTCCGCGGGCGCGGCGGCGACTGGAGAATATGATGCATTCCGTTCCAGACGGGCGGACACCGGACAAAAGCGGCCCGCCGCATGTGGCCTATGTGCTGCTCTGGTATCCCGTGTTCACCCAGCCCTTTATCTTTCGGGAGGTGGAAGGCCTGAAACGGGCCGGCCTGCCCTTGTCCGTGTACAGTCTGTACGGCCGTTCGCTGCGTAAATGTTCGGACGAGATGCGCCGGGTGGCGCATGAAACGCATTGCTTCGGCATACGTGCCGTCGGGCGCTTCACCCTGGCGGCCCTGCGGTTTTTTCTGAGCCGGCCGGTCTTTGCCTGCGGCCTGCTGCGCGAAGCGCTTTTCCGGCGCTGGCTGAGCGTGGAATCGGCCCTGGAGGTCTGCTGGGGCTTTTTTACGGGCATCTATTTTGCGCGCCTGTTTGAAGAAGCGGGCATCGATCTCATCCACACTCCCTGGCCGAGAGGAGCGGCCACGGCGGCCTGGGTGGCCTCGCGCATTTCCGGCATTCCCTTTTCCCTGGCCGCGCGCGGGGACAACCTCGACCCCGCCGAGCCCGATCTGCTCGACAAGATGAAGGACTGCCTCTTCATCCGCGCCAACAATCAGGCCGACAGGGAACGCATGCGCCGCCTGCTGCCGCCGGAACAGGCGGACAAGATCGATCTCGTCTACAACAGCCTGACCCTGAATCCCCAACACATCGCGCAGCCCCTGCGGACAAAACCCGTGCGGCTTCTGGCCGTGGGGCGTTTTTCCTCCACCAAGGGCTTCGATTACCTGCTCACGGCCTGCAAGCTGCTGCAGGACGAGGGCTTCAACTTCACCCTTACCCTGATCGGCGGCGGCGGGCTGTCCACCGGCGGCTATCTCGGCCCCCAGCTCGTCCGCATGCGCAACGAGCTGGGGCTTGAAGGCCGGGTACACATGCCCGGTCTGGTTTCGCACAATGAACTGCCCCGCATCCTTCTGGAGCACGATATCTTTGTCGCCCCCTGCGTCGTGGCGCCGGGCGGGCAGCGCGACGGCATTCCCAACGTGATCATCGAAGCCATGGCTTTCGGCCTGCCCGTCATCAGCACCGAGGTCAACGCCATCCCCGAGATCGTGCACAACGGGGAAAGCGGCATCACCGTGCCCCAGCGTAACGCACGCGCCCTGGCCGACGCCGTCAGACACATGAGCGACCATCCGGGCGAGGCGCGCCGCATGGCCGAAAACGGCCGACGCCTGGCCGTGGAGATGTTCGACGAGGCCGGCAATATCCGGCGGCTGTTCGACATGTTCACAAGCCGTTGGGCGGCGTTTCAAAAATGACGGCGTTTTTTGACAATACCGGCGGGGTTCAGTAGAAGTCATTCAAAATTAATCTTGAATGACTTCTACGCCGTCCGGGAGGACGGCGCGACGGCGAAGCCGTCGGAGCAAGCCGGAAAACCACGCTTTTCCGGCAGAGCGATTTTCTCAAAATCACCCAAAAGGGGGATTTTGAGATGTGTTGCTGACCACATGCAAAATCAAGGGTTGGTATGAATACGGTTTCCGGCATCACGGGGTTTGCGGATCTTTTCGAGCCCGAGAGCCTGCTGTTCACCACTATGGAGCAGGCGGCGCGGCGCATTTTCGGCCGTTACGGCTACGGGGAGCTGCGCACGCCCATTCTGGAGCACACCGAGCTGTTCAGCCGCTCCATCGGCGAGGCCACGGACGTGGTGCAAAAGGAAATGTACACCTTCGCGGATCGCAAGGGGCGTTCGCTCACGCTGCGTCCCGAGGCCACGGCCGGAGTCGTGCGGGCCTATATCGCCTCAAATCTGCACAGCCGCGAAGCCTGCTCCAAGCTTTTCACCTTCGGCCCCATGTTCCGCTACGAGCGTCCGCAAAAGGGACGCATGCGCCAGTTTCACCAGATCAACTGCGAATGCCTGGGGGCGCGCGAGCCGCACACGGATGCCGAAGTCATCGTCATGCTCACGGCCTTTCTGCGGGAAATAGGCATTGCGGACGCGGCACTGCACATCAACTCCCTGGGCTGCCCGGCCTGCCGGCCCGCCTACCGCAACCTGCTTGCGGAATATCTGCGTTCCCTGGACGCTTCGGCGCTCTGCGAGGACTGCCGCCGCCGCATGGAGGTCAACCCCCTGCGCGTACTGGACTGCAAGGCGGCGGGCTGCCGCGAACACACGCAGGCCGCCCCGCGCATCGCGGAACACGGCTGCGCCGAGTGCCGGGAACATTTCGCGACCGTGCTGCGCCTGCTCGGCGGCGCGGGTCTGGCGACGGAGATGGATCACCGCCTGGTGCGCGGCCTGGATTATTATACGCGCACGACCTTTGAACTGGTTTCAAGCCGCGTCGGCGCGCAGTCCTCGATTGCGGGCGGCGGGCGTTATGACGGCCTCATAAAGAGCCTGGGCGGCCCGGATCTGCCCGGCATAGGCTTTGCCTGCGGCATGGAACGTCTGGCCCTGCTCATGGCCGCGCCTGAAATCCGCCGGCCGGACTTTTTCGTCGTCGGCATAGAGGAAAGCGCCAAGGACGCGGCCTTTGCCCTGGCCCTCGCCCTGCGTGAAAGCGGCCTGGCGGGAGATACGGCCCACGCGGGCGGGAGTTTTAAAAGTCAGATGCGCCAGGCCGGCAAATCCGGCGCGCGTTTTTGCTGCGTGCTCGGCCCGGATGAGCTTGCGGCCGGCGCTGTCACGATTAAACACATGGACTCGGGCGAACAGAAACGCGTCGCCCAAACCGAAGCTGCGGCATACATAGCGGGGAACGCATGAGTCAGGACATTCAGCAGGATCACAACCGTTTTCTCAAGGCTCTGGACGGCTGGCGGCGCAGCCACAACTGCGGACGGCTGCGCGCGGAGGACAACGGGGCCGAGGTCTGCCTCATGGGCTGGGCTCAGCACCGCCGCGACCACGGCGGGCTCATCTTTGTCGATTTACGCGACCGCTACGGCCTGACGCAGGTGGTTTTCAGCCCGGAAGCCGCGCCCGAAGCCCATGCCGAGGCGCACATCCTGCGCAGCGAATACGTGCTGGCCGTCAAGGGCCGGGTGCGTCCCCGGCCTGAAGGCATGACCAATCCCGCCATGAATACGGGCGAAATCGAAGTGCTGGTGCATGAATGGAAGCTGCTCGGCACCTCCAAGACTCCGCCTTTCCCCATCGAGGATCGTACCGAAGCCGGCGAGAACCTGCGCCTGCAATGGCGCTATCTCGACCTGCGGCGCCCACGCATGGCCAAAAACCTGGAACTCAGGCACACGACCGCAAGGGCTGTGCGCAATTATCTGGACGAGCAGGGTTTTCTGGAAATCGAAACCCCCTTTCTCACCCGCTCCACGCCCGAAGGCGCGCGGGACTTTCTGGTGCCCAGCCGGCTTAATCCCGGCGATTTTTACGCCCTGCCGCAGTCGCCCCAGATTTTCAAGCAGTTGCTCATGGTGGCCGGTCTGGATCGCTATTTCCAGATCGCGCGCTGCTTCCGCGACGAAGATCTGCGCGCCGACCGCCAGCCGGAATTCACCCAGATCGACCTGGAAATGAGCTTTGTGGACGAAGAACGGGTGATGGAACTGGCCGAGGGCCTGGTGGCCCGGATCTGGGAAGACGTGCTCGGCATAAAACTTGCCCCGCCCTTTGCCCGCATGAGTTATGACGAGGCCATGAGCCGCTGGGGCGTGGACAAGCCGGACACCCGTTTCGGCATGGAACTGGTCGACGTGACGGCCGCGGTGCGCTCCTCGGCCTTCAACCTCTTTGCCAAGGCCGAGTTGGTCAAGGCCATGAAGGTGGAAGGCGGCGAATCCCTGAGCCGCAAGGACATCGACGACTATACGGAATTCGTGAAAATATACGGAGCGCAGGGTCTGGCCTGGATCAAGATCCGGGAAAACGAATGGCAGTCGCCCATCGCCAAGTTCCTTTCCGAGGGCGAACGCGCGGCCATTGCACAGGCCCTGGATCTGCGCGTGGGCGATCTGGTCTTTTTCCAGGCCGGCGCGGCGGATATGGTCAACGCGGCCCTCGGCAACCTGCGCGTGCATCTGGCGGAAAAACTGGGCCTCATCCCCGAAGGGCAATTCAACTTCCTGTGGGTGACGGATTTCCCGCTTTTTGAATACGATGCGGAAGAACAGCGTTATGTGGCCTGCCACCATCCCTTCACCTCGCCGCGCGCGCAGGATGCGGAGCTGTTGCGCACCACGCCGGAGCGGGCCAAGGCCAGGGCCTACGACCTGGTGCTCAACGGCTCGGAAATCGGGGGCGGATCCATCCGCAACCATACGGCCGAAGGCCAGCGCGCCATGTTCTCGGCGCTGGGCTTTGACGCGGAAGAGGCGGAAAGCCGCTTCGGCTTCCTCATCCAGGCGCTCGAACAGGGTGCGCCGCCGCACGGGGGGATTGCCTTCGGCCTAGACAGACTTACTATGTTGCTTGCGGGGGCGCAGTCCATCCGCGACGTCATCGCCTTCCCCAAAACCCAGAAGGCGAGTTGCCTGATGACCCAGGCCCCGGCCGGGGTATCCGCCAAGCAGTTGCGCGAACTGGGCCTGCGTCTGCGCGAAACGGAGAAAAAGGCGTAAGATTTTCGCCTCCGGCGGCCAAAGGGGCGCGCCCCTTTGGAAACCCTTTATGGGGTAAATGGTTGCGTGTTGGGACTGCAAAATGTTCCATCCCATGACGCTCTCGAACCCCCGAAAATAAAAAGATGCTGCTCGATATTCTGCAATACCCCGATCCGCGCCTGACGGAGAAATCCACGGAAGTCGCGAAGGTGGACGACGAACTCCGCCTGCTTGCGGACAACATGGCCGAAACCATGTACGCCGCGCGCGGGGTTGGCTTGGCCGCGCCGCAGGTGGGCCGGCCCATACGCATGATCCTGGTGGACGCCAGCGGCCCGGACGAGCGCAGCGATTTGCGCGTGCTCGTCAATCCCCGGATTACGGTGCTCGATTCTTCACCGGTGGAGGACGAGGAAGGCTGTTTGTCCGTGCCCTTCAACTACCGCGCCCCGGTTTGCCGGGCGGCCCGCGTGGCCGTGGACGCGATGGATCTCGACGGCAGGCCCGTGCACCTGGAGACCGACGGCCTGCTCTCCGTCTGCCTCCAGCATGAATGCGATCACCTGGAAGGCACGATCTTTCTCGATCACATCGGCCGGCTGAAGCGGACCCTGTTTGACGCGCGGGTGAAAAAACGGCTGCGCCTCAAGGGCGCCTGATGCGCATCGTCTTCATGGGCACGCCGCCTTTCGCGGCCGCGGTGCTGGAACGCCTGCTCGCCCATAATCTGAACGTCGTTGCGGTCTGGTGCCGGCCCGATCGCCCGGCCGGGCGCGGCAAAAAGCTCAGCGCCCCGGCGGTGAAGCTCGCCGCCCTGGCGCACGGTCTGCCCGTGCACCAGCCCGAAAATTTCAAAACGCCCGAAGCCGTCGCGGAGCTTGCCGCGCTTGAACCCGACGTGCTGGCCGTGGCCGCCTACGGGCTCATTTTGCCCCAAGCTGTGCTGGATCTTCCCCGTATCGCGCCCATCAACGTTCACGCCTCGCTCCTGCCCCGCTACCGGGGGGCCGCGCCCATTCAGCGCGCAATCATGGACGAATGCGAACAGACCGGCGTGTCCATCATGCGCATGGAAGCCGGGCTGGACACCGGGCCGGTCTATGCGGCGCGCGCTGTGGAAATCGGTGAGCACAGTTCCGGCAGCCTGCACGAACTGTTGGCCGAAACAGGCGGGGATGCCCTTGCCGAACTGCTTGCGCGGCCGGATTTCGACGGAAGCGGGGCCGTGCCGCAGCACGAGGCCGGGGCGAGCTATGCCCCCAGGCTGACCAGGGAAGACGAGCGGGTGGACTGGAACCTTCCGGCCCGCACGGCGCACGCGCGCATCCGCGCCCTGACCCCGTGGCCGGGAGCGCGCGGCTGCGTGGAACTGCCGGGCCGCGCGCCGGGAGAAGGCCCGCGCGAAATCGCGCTGAGCTTCGCGCCCGGCCGCATCGGCGAGGCGCGGCCCGAAGTTCTGCCTGTCGGCGCGCTGTGCCGCGACACAACCGGCGCGCTCTGCATCGCCTGCCGGGATGCGCTCTATGTTGTAAGCGCGGTCAAGCCTGCCGGCCGGGCCTTTATGGCCGCCGGAGATTTTCTGCGGGGCTTTGCCGTTCCGGGACAGGGGGCTGTTTTGGGGCGGATGGTGTCAATTTCAAGAGAAGCTTGCGGCCTTTCGGGATGAGGCTTATAGAGAAAAAAACTCCGAGATTACCGCGGGCGTAAACGGAATCTATTTCCGCCGGCTACGCCGGAGCGGGCGTTTCAAAGGGAATGTGCTTCAGGAGGAAGACATGCGAAAGACCATACTTGTCGGTGTGCTGATGCTGGCGTTGTCGGGCGGCGTGAGCTGCACGAACATGAACAAAACCCAGCAGGGCGCGGTCAGCGGCATGGCGCTCGGCGGTCTGGCCGGGGCGGGCATTGCCGCCATCGCCGGCGGTTACGCGGGTTGGGGCGCGCTGGCCGGCGCCGCCGCCGGAGGTCTGGCCGGGGGCATTATCGGCCACGAGCAGTCGAAGCGCTGATCTCCCGCTCAATAATGCCCATAATGTGATACACGAGCCGGGCGGCCGCGTAGTCCGGGGCGTGCAGGCCGGGCAGGGGCGCAAGCTCCGTCAGGTCGAAGCCCAGGACGTCGCGGCCGTTCAGGCAATGCCGCACGATGTCCAGCGCGCCGTACCAGTCGAGACCGCCGGGCACCGGCGTGCCGGTCGCCGGGATGATTGAGGGATCAAGCCCGTCCACGTCAAAGCTGAGATAGACCTGTTGCGGAAAATCTTCCGGCAGCAGCCGTTCCGGCAACATTCCCCGGCGCAGCAGGGGGACGAGGCTCGGCGCGTCGTGGAAATGCACGCCGAATTTTTTTCTCATCTCCACTTCTTCCAGGCAGATATCGCGCACGCCGAACTGGGCGAGGCGCAGGCCCAGATCCGCAACCGCCCGGTGCATGACCGAGGCGTGCGAATAGATGGAGCCCTGGTAGCTCGGCCGCAAATCCGCATGCGCGTCTATCTGGATTATCCCGAATTTCCCGTGCCGCTTTTCCAGCGCCCGCAACGCGCCCAGGGTCACGCTGTGCTCGCCGCCCAGCAGCACGGGCAGGGCTTTGCGGCTCAAGGCCGTTTCCACTGCGTTCTCTATGCGCGCCGGCACGGCCTCCGCCTCGCCCGAGCAGTCCACTTCCGGGGCGGTATATATGCCCAGCCGGCCGGGGCAGGAAAGGCCGTCCCAGGCCTCCAACTGTTGCGAAGCCTCCAGTATGGCCGCAGGGCCGCGCGCGCAGCCCGTGCCGTAGGACACGCTGCGCTCGAGCGGCGCGGGAATGATGTGGAAAAACGCCTTTTCCGCCGGCGCCGGGGCGTATTCGGATTCCAGGAACGCGGGGAGCATGGGGGGGTTACACCCGCTTCCCGGCGCGGCGGGCGCGCAGCCAGCCGTACCAGTCTTCCATGCCCTGCGCGTTGCGGCAGGAGATTTCGAACACGGCCAGGTCGCGGTTGAGGCGGGTCGCGAAGCGCGTTGCGCGTTCGGTGTCGAAATCCACATAGGGCAGCAGGTCGACTTTGTTGAGCAGCAGCACGGAGGCGAGGTTGAAGAGCAGGGGGTATTTTTCCGGCTTGTCGTCGCCTTCGGTGACGCTTAAAAGGGCGATCTTCGCGTCTTCCCCGCAATCGAACTCCACGGGGCAGACGAGGTTGCCGACGTTTTCGATGAAGAGCACGTCCAGGCCGTCGAGCGGGAGCTTCGCCAGCGCCCTGCGCACCATGGCGGCGTCGAGATGGCAGCCGCCTTCTGTGTTGATCTGCACGGCGGGCGCGCCGGTGGCGGCCACGCGTCGCGCGTCGTTGTCGGTCTGCAGGTCGCCCTCGATAACGGCCATGCGCAGTTCGCCCTTGAGGTCGCTCAAGGTGCGCTCCAGCAGGGAGGTTTTGCCGGCGCCGGGGGAACTGATCAGGTTGAGAACCAGGATGCCGCGCTTTGCGAAAAGCGCGCGCAGTTCGGCGGCCACGCCTTCGTTGGCTTCGAGTATGTTGCGGACAATGGGGATTTCCATAGCTTGTTCATTCCAGTTCTATGTGTTGCAGGTACAACTCGCGCCCTGTTTCCACGCTGTGCCCGGTCTGCGCGCCGCAGACGGGACAGGGGGCGACGAGCAATCCGGTTTTTTCCTCGGGGGTGAAGAGCGCGCCGCAGGCGCAGCGCAGGCTGACCGGCTCCTCTTCCAGTTCCAGGCGCGCGCCTTCAAAGGGCGTGCCCTCGGTAAGAGCTTCAAAGGCAAAGGCCATGGCGTCCGGCACCACGCCCGCCAGCCCGCCGCAGCGCACGCGCACGAGTTTGAGCCTGGCCGGGGCGTGCTTGGCGACTTCTTCCTCGACTATGGCGAGCAGGCTGGTGACTATGGAAAGTTCGTGCACGGCGGATCCTTTTTGGAGCGGTGTACGCCCGGGCGGATGCATGTTTTCGGCGACAATCCGCTCTTGAGGAAGCGGAGTCCGTTCCCGGTACGTTGATTGCATCCGGCGTATTTTTGCCGGTAAATCGTTTTAGGACTAGCCCAAAACACGCGCCTCGTCCAGCGCGCGGGGAGCGCGCATTTGCAATTTGGCGCGGGCTGGGGTATTTTCATAATTCACGTCCAAGGCCGAAGGAGAAGAGCGTGAGCAGCTTTATCGGCGTGTATTCCTCATCCACTCCCGGACAAGACGGAGCGCAGAACAGACGGTATTGGTTCGTCTGGGACTGCGGAAATGAAGGCTACCGCGTGCAGGTTCTGGACGATGCCTGCCGGCCGCAGGGGGACACGCTGGCCATTGACGCCACGGCGTTTACGGCCGGTTTTACTCCGGAACCGACCATCCTGGCCGCTCCGCCTGAAGCCCGTGATGACGGGACGGCGGCAGACCTTCCCGCCGATACGCGCGGCGCGGAGGTGGAAAGCGCCCTGCGCGCGGATTTCGCCATGCTGCTCATGAAGGTGCGCCGGGGAGAGGACGTGGGGGCAACGCTCAAGGCCCTCGAGGATATTGCGCGGGTGGAAAAAGGCATTGTGCCGGAACACAAATACATGTTCGCCGAATTCGGCATCAACCTGCGCAAGGGAAAACTGCCGCAAACCGCCCTGGAGCACGCCAAACGCGCGCTCATCCTGGCGCCGGACGACAGCCACGCGCATTTCAACATTGCGCGCATCTACCACGCTTTGGACAGGCCTGCCGAGGCGGAACAGCATTTGCTGACCGCCTTGAAATTTGCTCCGGATCTGGAGTACGCCCGTGAATTTCTGGCGTTCATCGGCAGGGAGCGCAGGCAGAAAAGCGCGATGGCCCGCAGGGAACGCCGCCGTTGACCGCAACGATCTCGAAACGCGCAGAATGCAATGAATAAAACCATTACCTTGCTCATAGTCGGGGTTATCCTCCTGGCGCTGCTGCTCATGGTGCTGAACTCCTTCATCAGCGATGAACGGCCGCGCTCCGCCGCCCTTTCTTCCGCCGTCTCGGCGGAAAGCGCGCCTTCCCGGCAGGAGGAAGCTCCCGCCCGGCCCGGAGCGCATGCGCCCGAGGAGCGCGCGGCCGTGCAGCCGCCTCCGCCCGCGTCCGGCGGCGCGTTGCCGCCCCCGCGTCCGGTCGTTCCCGTCGCGCCGCAGGCCGAACCCGAGCCCGCTCCTTCCACGGAGGGGATAGCGGTAAAAACCGTACCCGCGCAGATCGATCCCGGCCTCAGCGAAGCGCCGGCAGCGCAACCCGCCCAGCCGCCCGCTCCCCGCCCGGCCGCGCCCAAGGCTCCGGCGGAACCCGCTCCCAAACGGGCCGAAAAGGAAAAGAGCATCAACAACATTGTGGTCTACGTCACCCAGGAAGGAGCCACCGTGCGCCTGGGGGCCGACCGGCCCCTGGTCTACAAGTCCATGCTCCTGAACAAGCCGGACAGGCTGGTGCTGGATTTCGAAGGGCACTGGAGCACGGCTTCGCCCGAAGTGCCGCAGAACAAGCTGGTCAAAAGCATCCGCGTGGGCCGGCAGGCCGAGGCCACCCGCATGGTGATCGACCTGCACAAGGCCCCGGCGGCGTATCGGCTGATCAAGACGTCGCCGCAGGGACTCGACATCCGCCTGCGCTGACGCGGCGGGCGACGACCGGGTTTGCCGTGATGCCGCGTCAGACGGCGCTTTTTGCTCCGGTCGAGTACAATAAGAGTACACTCCCTTCGCAAAAAGCTTGTCTTCCTTGCCTGACGGCAAACCGGGCCGCCGCTTGAGCCGTTCCAGTCTCGATTCGATAATTGCGGAAATCGCGGGTGATTTCCGTTTTTGTTGCACATGGAGTACATATGCCGCCTTACGGATCTCTCGTCATCGTGGTCACGCCCAAGGGCAGACGCCGCCTGCTGCGCGTCGAGGAAGGCAGGGATCTGCACAGCACCGACGGCGTGCTTACGGCCGAGGCCCTGGCCGCCGCCCCCTACGGCACGGAACTGCGCACCGCGCTGGGAACACCCCTGCGCCTGTACGAACCCGGCCTGTACGACCTCATCAAGGGCGTGAAACGGCAGACGCAGATCATCTACCCCAAGGACATCGCCCAAATCTGCCTGCGCCTCGGCGCGGGACCGGGACGGCGCATTCTGGAGGCGGGTTCCGGCTCCGGCGGGCTCACCCTGGCGCTTTCCTGGTTCTGCGGCCCCACGGGCGAGGTGCACAGTTGCGAGGCGCGGGAGGAATTTTTCAAACTCGCGCGCCGCAATCTGGACTGGGCCGGGCTGGGGAAAAACGTCCATCTGTATTGCCGCGACATCGCCGAGGGCTTTCCCGTGGGAGACGCCGACGCGCTTTTTCTCGACGTGCGCACGCCCTGGGACTATCTGCGCCACGCGCCGAAAGCCCTCAAACCCGGCGCGCAGCTCGGCTTTCTGCTGCCCACCACGGATCAGGTGGGCAGGCTGCTGCTCGGCCTGGAGCAGGGCCCCTTTGACGACATCGAAGTCAGCGAACTGTTGTTGCGGCGCTGGAAACCCGTTGCGGACCGTCTGCGGCCGGATGACCGCATGGTGGCGCACACCGGCTTTCTCGTCTTCTGCCGCCTGCAGGAACGCTCCGCCGAATTCGAGTCCCTCAAACCCCTGGGCACCCGCGAACGCAAGCAGGAAGCCGCCCGGCTTGCCAGATTGGGCGACGGGAGCGGAGAGGGTGAAAACGGCTTTTCGGGGGAAGGAAACTTGTAAATACTCCCTGCGGCAGGGCCGGCACGATCCCTGCTTTTCATTCGGGCGTGAGGGAAGTTTTTTCCCTTTTGCCGCGCGTTGCATTCGCGCTGCGCAAAACCCGATCAGGGGATACCGCCATGATGAGCAGTCTGTACATCGGCGCTTCGGGCCTGAAAACCCACGGCGAAGGTATGGGTGTCATAGGCCATAACATCGCCAATGTGAACACCATAGGCTTCAAGCAGCAGTCCATGCTGTTCGAGGATATTTTTTACGCCGATTCCCCGCCCACGGGCATAGGCTGGGAAAACCAGCAGGGCGCCAAGGTGGCGATTTCGCAGGTGGGCATGGGCGCGCGGCCGGGGGCCGTGCGCACCCTGTTCAGCCAGGGGCCTATTCAGGACGGCTCAAGCGTCTTCGATATGGCCATCGGGGGCAAGGGCTTTTTTGAAGTCAGCGATGACAACGGCCTGAAATATTATACCAGGGCGGGCAACTTCCACCTGGACAACACCGGCACCCTGCGCGACGCCAACAACTATGCCGTAACCGGCATTCCCATAGCCGCCGGGGCTTCCGCGCCGACAAAGGGGCCGCTTTCGGGCGGAGGGCCCATTGTCATCGACGTGTTCGGCACCTCGCCGCCCAAGGCCACCACCCAGGTGACGCTCAGCATGAATCTCGGCCGGAGCGAGGACAAAACAACGGATCTCACCGATCCCTATTTTTCCCTGCTCAAGTCGTGGAACGCCGCGGCAAGCCCGCCTCTGAGCACGGATGCCTACAGCTATTCGCAGCCCATCACTCTCTATGATGCGGGCGGCCAGCGGCACGAACTGACGCTGTACCTGGACAGAGTCACGGATCCGGCGGGCGGCAAGATGTTTGAATACATTCTGGCCGAAAAGCCGGGCGATCCCTCGCAGGCCGCGACGGGCCAGGGTCTGTACATGGCGGGCACGCTCACGTTCGGCAGCAACGGCCAGATCACCGACATGAGCGCCTTCACGCCTTCCGCCGCCGGGAGCACGAACCTGGCCGAATGGACGCCGGCCCCGCTTTCCGGCGGGCTGCCCCAGTTCAACTACAACGGCCAGGCCGTGAGCCTGGACTTGGGCGTGCAGGCGAAGAGCGGCTGGCAAAATCCGCCGGCTTCGGCCCAGGCTGTGGGCACAAACGGGAATTTATTGCCGAGCATGGGGACGGATGTCACGCGTCGATCCGACGCCACAACGGCCTTCGGCAGCGGCACTTCCTCCACCACCGGGCTCAGCCAGGACGGCTACGCCGCGGGCGCGCTTATGAACGTGGACATCACAAGCGGCGGCGTGGTGGTCGGTATCTATTCCAACGGCAAAAACATCGAATTGTACCAGATTCCCCTCTGCCGCGTTACCAGCGAGGACGGCCTGCATTATGAGGGCAACAATCTCTATTCCGCCCCGATCGACAAAACCGGGCCCGTGGAGATGGGCGTGCCGGGCACGGAGAATTACGGCACCGTCATGGCGGATCATATTGAAGGTTCCAACGTGGAACTGAGCCGGGAGATGACGCTGATGATCATCATGCAGCGGGGCTTTCAGATGAACAGCAAAACCATCACCACGTCGGACACCATGCTCCAGCGCGCCATCGAACTGAAGCGGGGCTGAGCGCGTGCCTTTATACAACCCGCCTTGCGGGGCGGGTATCAGTCGAGGGGGCAAAGGCCCCCTCTTTCCGTTTCCGGTGCGGGACGTTGGGGGGAATCTTCAGGCGGGCTGGACAAAGCCGGCGGAAAAGCCTATTCATTAATCTAAGGTATTCTCGATATCAAATATCGACTGCACAGCGTGGCCATGTGTCCGCACGATCGCTTTGTATACGGAGAAGGCGTTTATGAAAACTCCACCCGCTTTCAGCAACGCGCAGGGCGGCATGGTGAAGTCTCACCAGCGTCTTGACGAGCGCATTTCCCTCGCTTCCGTGAAGGTGTGCATGCACACCGACTCGGGAAAGGTGCAGGACTGCGAGTTGCTCGACGTCAGCCCCGGCGGCGCGCGCCTGCGTCTTCCGCCCGGCATTGTCCGCCGCAAGGGCGGTGAGAAGATCACGCTCCAGGTTTCAAGCCTGCCTTTGGGGGGCCTGCTGAACAACAAGCAGGCCCTCGTCATATGGACGGACGGGCAGCAGCTCGGCATGCGCCTGCTCGACCCTCTGGCCCTGCCGGAGGAGGAAATGCGCCGCCTGCTCAAGTTCAACCTGCGCGACGAGGACGAAAAGTAGCCGAATCGTTCTTTTTCGGAACGCCCGCGTAACGCGCCGGCCGGTAGGCAACAGCCGCCCGGCCGGTTTTCCGTTGCGTGCGCTTGACAGAGCCGCGAAATTGCGGCAAGCAGTCCTCATGCACTATATAGTGCATGTGTCCGGCATATACTTTCACTTGCCAAAAAGAACCGGGACATTCCCAAGGAGATCCGGCCATGCAGGCTGCGAGTGAACATGAAGGGGTATTCAAATCGCTGTTCCACCCGGATCGGCGGGGGCTGTCGAAGCACATGCGGCTCACCGACGCCCTTGCCCAGGCTATTGCTTCGGGCCACTGGGGGGCGGGAGACAAGTTGCCCACGGAAGAGGAACTCGTTCGACTGACCCCTTTCAGCCTGGGCACCATCCAACGCTCTCTGCGCTCCCTCGCCGACCAGGGTGTTGTGGTGCGCCACCACGGGCTGGGCACTTTTGTCGCCGAGGTCGGGCTGCCCCTCAAAAGCCCCTGGCATTGCCGATTTCTAGACGATGACGGCGAAACCCTGCTCCCTGTTTATTCCAAAGTGGTATCGCGCGAACTGGAACGGCAGATTGGGGCCTGGACCGAATATTTTCCCCGCGCGCACGACCATCTCATGCGTATTGTCCGCATAATCAACGTAAACAACGAATTCAACGTGCTGGCCGTCTTTTACGGAGACAGCCGACGGATGCCCAGCCTTTGGACGCTCCCGCAGCAAAGTCTTGACGGTCTGAACATCAAAGATGTCCTGCTCCGTGAATTGAACACACCCATCACGCGGATTGCGCATAAAGTCCGCTGTGAAAAATTCGATTCGCATGTCGTCCGGATGATCGGCGCGGCCGAGGGGGACGCGGGCATCTTTTTGCAGGCGACCGCACATATGGGGGAGTCCATTTGCGTTTACTACGAGGAATTTTTCATTCCCATGACCCGGCGGCGCCTGAGCATCCCTGAGCATATTCCTTTTTCCGCGCGGTTATAGGCAGGTCGCTTTTCGCGACGGCGGGGTGCGTGGGATGGATTCGTCCGATTTTAGTGCTATGGTTCTCTATAGAATATCTGTTGAGCGGCACCTGTGGCCATAGTGTGGCGCAAAATGGAAGGAGAGAGGTGATATCCATGCTGATTTAGCCAATAAAATTATCTGTGAGGCAAAAATTTTTTTTCACGTTAAAACTATAGAGTTCTATAGGGAGGCTTCATGTCTATTTCCGATAAACCAAAAAATTTGTTGATCATCATGTCGGACGAGCACAATCCGAAAATGCTCGGCTGCGAAGGCCACCCCATCATTGAGACCCCGAACCTCGACGCCCTCGCGGCGCGAGGCGTGCGTTTCAGCTCCGCATACTGTGCCAGCCCCGTGTGCATCCCCTCCCGGGCATCGTTCGCCACCGGCAAATATATCCATCAGGTCGGCCACTGGGACAACGCGGATGCCTACGACGGCGAAGCGTCGAGTTGGCACCATGTTTTGCGGGGGCAGGGACACGAGGTTGTGTCCATCGGCAAGCTCCATTTTAAATCGGATCAGGAAGATCACGGCTTTTCCAAAGAAGTGATTCCCATGCACATTGTCGAAGGCAAAGGAGATCTGATGGGGTTGGTTCGCACCAGACCCCTGCCGGTCCGCAAGGGAGCGTACAAGATGGCCGGCATGGCCGGCCCCGGCGAGAGCCAGTATACCTATTATGACCGTGAAATCGCCGCCCGCGCTCAGGTCTGGCTGCGCGAGGAGGCGGTGCGGCATACCGACAAGCCGTGGGCTCTTTTTGTGTCCTTCGTGGCTCCCCATTTTCCCCTGACCGCGCCGCCTGAGCACTACTACAAATATTTCGACCAGGATCTGCCCCTGCCCAAGCTTCATCGGAAGGAGTTGCGCCCGACTCATCCCTACCTGCAGGACTACCGTAACAGTTTCAATTATGACGATTACTTCGATGAGAAAAAGCTGAAGGTCGGGCTGGCCGGGTACTATGGGCTGTGTTCATTCCTCGACGAGAATGTGGGCGCGGTTCTGAAGGCTCTTGAGGATGCCGGACTGGCCGAAGACACCCGCATTATGTATACGAGCGACCACGGCGACAACCTGGGCACGCGGGGAATGTGGGGAAAATCGAATATGTACGAGGAGGTCGCCCGTGTGCCGCTCATCGTCGCGGGGCCGGACATCCCCGCGGGAAAGGTTGTGGATACGCATACGAGCCATGTGGATACCTATCCCTTCATCCTGGACTGCGTTGGTGCCGCCGAGCCGGAACCGGATGCGGACCGCCCCGGAGTTTCGCTGGAAAGGCTCATCGCCGGAGAACAGGTCGACCGTAACGTTCTGGTAGAGTATCACGGCATGGGCTCGACTTCGGCCGCTTTCATGATCCGCCATCAACAGTACAAATATGTGCATTATGTGGATTACGCGCCGCAGCTCTTCGACCTCGGTGCGGATCCGGAGGAGCTCAACGATATGTCTGAAGATCCGGCCTATCGGGAGATTTTGGCCGAATGTCGGCGCAGGCTGTTCGCCGTTTGCGATCCGGCCGAGGTCGACCGTAGGGCCAGGAAGCGCCAGGCGGAACTGCTTGCGGCGAACGGAGGCGCCGATGCCGTGATAGCCCGTGGGGATCTGGGCTTCAGCCCCGCGCCCGGCGCGCCGAAGTCTTTCGACTGACTCCGGTTCCGGCGGATGAACGCCTTTACTCAACGACAACGAACATAACCGTCCGTTGACAAGGAGTCAGCAATGTATCTCGACATACAAAAACACAGGTTCTCGGCCATCCTTTTTCTCTGCTGGTTTGCAAGCTACCTGGAGCGCTTTCTCATCAACATGGCGCTTCCCTTTATCGGCAAGGAATTTCAAATGGACGAGGCGGGCCTTGGGCTTCTTTTGAGCACCTTTTTCGCGGCCTATGCCCTGGTGCAGCTTCCGGGCGGGTGGCTGTCCGACAGGATCGGTTCCCGAAAGGTGATTATTGCTTCCATCGGGCTGTTCACCATCCTGTCCGCGTGTACCGGCCTCGCTTGGTCGCTGGCCTCTCTTTTCGTAATCCGTTTCCTTTTCGGCATCTTCGAAGGATGTTTCCCCACAGCGAGCTTCAAGGCCGTTGCCGAGGCGTATCCCAAGGATGAACGGGCCCGTGTCCAGTCCGTTTTGCTGGCCACGAACCCATTGAGTCTGGTGGTGGCGCCTCTTATTGCCGCGCCGCTGATAACCATGTACGGATGGCGCGGCATGTTCATGATCGCTTCGCTGGTCGGGCTGGCGGCCTTCCTGGCCTTCCTGTTCGGCGGCAGACCCCGCGCGGCGGCCGAGGTCGCATCCGGCGGGAACAGCGGCACAAAATGGCGCGAATTGCTGTCCGATGTCACCATCTGGAAAATCTCGGCCATCAACTTTGGGGTCAACATTCTGATCTGGGGGTTCCTCTCCTGGATTCCTACCTACATGCTGAAAGTGCTCAAGCTTGATCTCATGAGCGTGGGCATGCTCGCATCGCTGCCGGGCGTGGCGGGCATTGTCGGCATACTCGCGGGCGGCTGGCTTGCCGACAAGATGTTCAACGGCAGAGAGAAGCATCTTTTGGTGCTGAGCATCTCCCTGGCTGCCGCCGGTTTGGTTTTGATGCTGAACACCGAAAGCCTGCTGCTGATCGTCTGCTGTCAGATTGTGGTGGCATTTGCCGTCAAGCTCGCGTTCATCGCCTTGTGGGCGTTGCCGCTCAAGCTGATAGACGCCAAAAACATGGGGGCCGCTTCGGGTATTGTGAATCTGGGGAGCCAACTCGCCGGTTCTGTATCTCCGGCTCTTGTGGGGTTCATGATCGTGCTCGGCAACGGGTCGTATTCCGGCGCATTCTTGTTCTTGGCCGGGTGTGCCGTTGTTTCGGCGTTGGTTGCGTTGACCATCCCCGGGAGCAGGCAGCCCGCCGCGGCGATTCTGCCCGGAATGGCCGCAACGGAAGGCACGAAGTAGTCCTCTTCCGCGAAGGCCGATCCGCCGCGGCGGATCGGCCTTCAGTTCCGACCCCTGCCCGGCGGGTTCCGCCACGGAGGTAACCTAATGTCTCTGCCGAACGGTCTCGCGTATAATGTTATAGCAAAGCCTATCGGCCCGGTTTGCAATCTTGCGTGCGGATACTGCTATTATCTGGACAAAAAGGGGATGTACGCCGCTGAGAAGGATTTCCGCATGCCGGATGCGGTACTTGAAGAATTCATACGGCAGTATATCGAATCCAATGAGGTTCCGGAGGCCGTGTTCGCGTGGCAGGGGGGCGAGCCGACCCTGCTGGGCGTCGATTTTTTCCGGAACGCCTTTGCCCTTCAGCGAAAGTACGCGGGCGGCAAAACCATCGTCAACGCTTTCCAGACGAATGGAATCCGCATTGACGACGAATGGTGCTCCCTGTTTGCCGAGCACTCGGTTCTCGTCGGCATCTCTATTGACGGTCCTGAAATATTCCATGATCGGCACAGGAAGACGCCGGGCGGAAGCGGCTCCTTCAGGCGGGCGATGCGCGGTTTCGAATGTCTGAGGAAGCATGGGGTGGAATTCAACACACTGACCGCCGTTACCCGCGACAGCCAGGATTCCGGCCTGCGGATATACAGGTTTCTCAAGGGGATCGGCAGCCGGTACATGCAGTTTATTCCGATAGTCGAGCAGGTCGCGCCGCGAACAAAAGTCGGTAAGAGTTCCCCGCCGGGAAACGTCATGGTTTCGCCCCGCACCGTGCAGCCGGGGGCATACGGCAGGTTCCTCATCGCGATTTTCGATGAGTGGCGAAGGGCGGACATGGGCGAATATTCCGTGCAGATGCTTGACATGATGCTGGAGAAATGGCTGGGCATGCCGCCGAGCCTTTGCCTTTTCGCAGAGAGGTGCGGCAGCGCCCTGGCCATGGAATATAACGGCGACGTATATTCATGCGATCACTTTGTGTATCCGCAAAACAGGCTGGGCAACCTCATGCGCCGCCCGCTCGCGGATATGGTGCGCTCGGAGGAGCAACGCGGCTTCGGCGACAACAAAGCCGCCGGCCTGCCGGGGCAATGCATGCGGTGTGATGTTCTGCCCATCTGCCGCGGCGAATGCCCGAAAAACCGCTTTGCCTTCGCCGCCGACGGAGAACCCGGCCTCAATTACCTGTGTCCGGGCTACCGCGCATTCTTCCGGTATGCCGCGCCGTTCATGGCGCGCATTGCCGACTCCGTTCGGAAAAGCCAAAACCACGCGGAAGCGGCCCTTTTGGAGAAAGGGAAAACAGGCTGTTGAAGCATCGTATGGCGTTTTGCGCTTGAAACAGCTGTTGCCGGCGGGCGAAGCCCGCCGTAAGCATGAAAACGCCCTATTTGAACAGATAGCTGTATTTTACGGCGATTCCGTCGGTGCGCTCCAGCAGGCTGTAGCAGAGCCTGTCCACGTCGCCCATGCCCATCACGCCGAGATCGCGCGCCAGCAGATAGCTCAAATGGTCGTCGCTCTGGGTGAAAATCCAGGTCACGCTGTAGACGGATCCGGTTCCGGGCCGGGAGGGAAATTCTTCCGCCGTGTTCAAAAGCAGGCGCATCTTCGGCGCGTTCTTTTCCTCCAGCCTGAAGAGGTTGCTGGCGTTGAACGCCTCCTTGAGGCGGGTGGCCAGACGCGCGCCGATGCTGTCGTTGCCTTCGTGGATCACGGTTACGGGCGTGCTGCGCGCGTCGATCTTGGCGGGAGTGTCGGGCTGGGCCTTGGCCGGAGCCTGCTGTTGCTGCACCTTGCCGCCGGCGGCCGCGCCGGCCGCCGCCGCGCCGGCCTCCGCCGCGAAGGCGCTTGCCGAAAAGACGAGGAGGATTCCGAACAGGCAGGTGTGGAGCAGGGTTTTCATGGACGCTCTCCTTCTTGAATATCGTTGCATCTTTGCTGTGTAGCGTACCGGGATGCGGGAGACAAGATTAAAACGGTTCCTCCAGCGGCGGCCACACCAGGCGATCGGGTTCGGTCGCGGCGGGCCTTGACGCGGGATCGGGCACAATGCGCACACTGCGTCCTTCCACGCGCACGCGGCCCTGCGCGAACCACTGCACTGCCTGAGGATAGATGCGGTGCTCCATCCCGTGGATGCGCTGCTGCAGGCTTTCCCGCGTATCATCCGGGTTGACGGGCAGCGCGGCCTGGATAATCACCTGGCCGTGATCCATTTCCTCATCCACAAAATGGACGGTGCAGCCGGTGAGGCGCACGCCGTAGTCCAGCGCGTCCCGCGCGCCGTGCAGGCCGGGAAAGGCCGGCAGCAGGGCGGGGTGGAGGTTGATGATCCGGCCGGGAAAGGCCCGTACGAAAAAGGGCGTGAGCAGGCGCATGTAGCCGGCCAGCACGATGAGTTCCGCGCCGGCGTCGCGCAGGGCCGCGACCACCTTGCGGTCATAGCGTTCCCGATCGGGTTCGAGCATGTGGTCAAGCAGCAGGACAGGCGCGCCGGCGCGGGCGGCGCGTTCCAATACGGGCGCGCCGGGCCGGTTGCAGACGAGCAGCACGGGGTCGGCGTCGAGCGCGCCCGTTTTGCGCAGATCAAAGATTCGCTGGGCGTTGGAGCCGCTGCCTGAAGCCAGCAGGGCGATGCGCAGGGGCATGGCGTTATCCTTTGAAAATCTCAAAAAACAGTTCCATGAACGCCGGACGGCACAGGGAAAGGCCCATGCCGAGAATAAGCAGAAAGAGCAGGCGCATGTACTGCGCCGGCTTGAGCATGGCGGCAATGCGCACGCCGCACACCACGCTGACGATGCAGATGGGCACGGCCACGGCCGCGAGTTTGAGCACCTGCATGGTAAAAAGCCCGTGATAGACCTGGGTCGCGGCAATGAATACGAAGAGGATCAGAAAAAACGCGCCCAGCCTGCCGCGTATGGCGTCGGGCGGCCAGCCGGAACGCGCCGCGTACATGATGGCCGGGGGGCCGGTAATGCCGAAGGCCCCGCCCAGCGCTCCGCTGAAAAAGCCGGCCGCATAGGCCCAGACGACGGAGAGGGGCCGCCTGGGAGCGTTGTCGTCTTTCAGGTTCCAGGCCGCGTAGACGATCAGCAGCAGGCCCAGCGCCGCCTTGAGATACATTTCGGATACATAGACCAGAAAAGTGCCGCCCACCCAGACGCCCGGCAGGCTGCCCGTCAGCAGGGGCAGCAGGGAGTCCGTCTTGAGCTGCGTGCGGTACAGGAAGGTTCCTGTGCCCTGCGTGCTCATGCCGCAGATCACCCCGACCGGAATCGCGGTATCCGGGTCCATAAACAGCAACATGAGAGGCACCATGATGATCAGCGCGCCGAAGCCGGTCAGCCCGCTGAGCAGGCCGCCGCCGAGAGCGCTGAGGGCCATTTGGAGATAGGGGCTCATGTTTGTCGCCTTATCGTCCTATCCGCGGCGGGAATTTTCAAATTCCCGAGGAGCATTTACACTTTTTTACAGGTACAGTGCTCCAATTCCCGCGCCAGGGCGTCCGCCAGGGCGGGGATGGTGTAGTCGTCGGGCATGATGTCGGCGCGCAGGCCGTATTTTTCCAGGGTTTTGGCCGTAATCGGCCCGATGGCCGCTGTTTTGACCCCCCGCGCGCGCAGCGCGTCCGGCGGGATCAGGGCAAAGAAATTGTCCACCGTGGAGGAGGAGCCGAAAGTGACGCAGTGGATGCGTCCTTCTTTCAGCAGATCCAGTACTTCCTCGCGGCGCGCGTCTTCCGGCACGCTTTCGTAAATAGGCAGAATGTCCACCGTTGCCCCGGCCCGGCGCAGTTCCTCGGGCAGCACCTCGCGCGCCTCGCGGGCGCGGGGCACAAGAATGCGCGCGCCCTGCACGCCCAGAATCCTCATGCCTTCCACCACGCCTTCCGCCACGTATTTTTCGGGCACAAAGTCCGGCGTAACGCCGCGCTCCCGCAGGGCCTCCGCCGTGGCCGGGCCGATGGCCGCGATTTTTCGCCCGCCCAGCGCCCGGCTGTCCTTGCCCAGCAGCGCAAGACGCGTGTAAAAATGCTTCACCCCGTTCACGGAAGTGAACACCAGCCAATCGTATTCGTCGAGCCGGTTCAGCGCCGCATCCACCGCGCCGTAGTCCGCAAGCGGCTTGATGGAGATAGTGGGAAATTCGATTACCTCCGCCCCCAGTTCGGCCAGCAGGCGCGCACTGTCGCCGGCCTGCGCTCTGGCCCGCGTCACCACCACGCCGCGCCCGAACAGGGGGCGTTTCTCGAACCAGTTCAGGCGATCATGCAGCGACGCCACGCCCCCGACCACGATGATCGAAGGGTTGGTAAAACCCTGCTCCACGGCGGCGGCAGGCAGCTTTTCCAGCGTGGCGACCAGACTGCGGTGCCGGGGCGTGGTGCCCCAGTGGATCAGGGCGGCGGGCGTGTCCGGCGCAAGGCCGGCCGCGATCAGCTTGGCCGAGATATCCGGCAGGTTCTTCATGCCCATAACGAACACCAGCGTGTTCGCCCCGTCGGCCAAGGCCTTCCAGTTGTGGGCGGAATCGGGTTTGTCGGGATCCTCGTGCCCGGTGATGAGCGTGACGGAAGACGCGAAGGAGCGGTGCGTCAGCGGAATGCCGGCATAGGCCGGCCCGGCTATGGTGCTGGAAATGCCGGGCACTTCTTCGAACTCCACGCCGGCGTTCAGCAGTTCCTCGGCTTCCTCGCCGCCCCGGCCGAAAATATAGGGGTCGCCGCCCTTGAGGCGCGCCACCATCTTGCCCTGTTTGGCCTTGCTCACGAGCAGCGTGTTGATTTCCTCCTGCGGCAGGGCGTGCGCGCCGGCCTTCTTGCCCACGTAGATCAGCTCCGCGTCCGGCCGCGCCCAGCGCAGAAAGGCGTGGTTGGCGAGATAGTCATAAACCACCACGTCCGCCCGCTCCAGAATCTCCTTGCCCCGCAGGGTGAACAGGCCCGGATCTCCCGGCCCCGCTCCGATCAGATATACTTTCATGGTTCCTCGCAAATCCCTACGCAAGTTTCGCCAATTCGGCGAGCAGGCGCGCGCCGTAACCGCTGCCGCCGGCCGGGCAGAGGGCGGAGCCTTTGTCGGCCCGATCGACGCCGGCCATGTCGATATGCGCCCAGCGCGTTTCTTTTTCCACGAACTGCTTGAGGAAGATCGCGGCGTTGATGGCCCCGCCTTCGCGCGGGCCGATGTTGGCGCAGTCCGCGACCTCGCTTTTGAGCAGTTCTTTATAGCTGCTCCAGAGGGGCAGAGGCCAGAGATGATCCCCGGTCGCCTCGCCCAGGGCGCGCAGTTGTTCGCTCAATGCGTCGTCGTCGCAGAACAGCCCGGCCAGTTCGCTGCCCAGGGCGACGGCGCAGGCTCCGGTGAGGGTGGCGATGTCGACGAGAATTTCCGGTTGGAAGCGTTGCCGGGCATAGGCGAGCGCGTCGCAGAGCACCATGCGGCCTTCGGCGTCGGTATTGAGAATTTCGACGGTCAGGCCGGAAAGGGTGGTCACGACGTCTCCGGGGCGCACGGCGCGGCCGTCGGGCATGTTTTCGGCGCAGGCCAGCACGGCGGCCACGCGGCGGGGCGTTCCCTCCAGAGCGATGCTTTCCAGCGCGCCGAGCACGGCTGCCGCGCCGGCCATGTCGCCCTTCATGTGGTGCATGTTCTGCGGCGGCTTGAGGGAAATGCCGCCGGTATCAAAGCACAGGCCCTTGGCCACCAGCGTAAGGGGCTTTTGGGATTCGCAGCCGGTCGGGCAGTATTCAAGCACGGCCAGGCAGGGAGGATCGTCGGAACCCGCGCCCACGGCCAGTATGCCCCCCATGCCCTGGGCTTCGAGCGTTTCCTTGCGCAGAATTTCGCAGCTGAGACCCCGGCGCTGCGCCAGTGCCTCGGCCTTGGCGGCCAGATCGGACGGGCGCAGCAAATTGGGCGGGCAGTTGACGAGATCGCGCGCCAGGGCCACGCCGGCGGCCGCATGTTCGCCGCGCCGGGCGGCAAGGCGGGCCTCGTCCGGCACATAGTCCCCGGTAAAGGCCAGGGCCAGCCATTCGGGGTCGGGTTTTTCGTCTTCCTTCTCCTTGCCGCCCCGCCATTTTTTGGCGTTGTACAGGGCAAGGCAGGCCGCGAACACGGCTTCTTCCGCAAGGCGCGGGGCTCCACCGGGCAGTTTTTCCAGGCAGGGCATGAAGATCGTCAGGGATTTGAGGCCCAGATCCCGGCAGCGGCGCACGCTGCCCGCAACCGCCAGGCGAAAGGCGCGCAGATCGAATGTTTCGCGCGGGCCCAGCCCGGTGATCAGCATACGCGGCAGGGGCAGATCGGGGTGCCCGTACAGCAGCAGGCGTTCGTCCTTCTCCCCGCGAAAATCGCGCAGGCCCGGAGCTATGGTGAACCAGGGCGCGGCCTGCGCCGCTTCGGGCCGGCTTGCGGCCGGATCTTCTTCCTTACAGACAAAGAGCAGGCCCGCGTCCGCCTTCCAGGCAGCCGGCCCGCCGGCTTGAAATCGTATGTCCACAATCGCACCTTTTGAGAAATTTTGTTTGAAATAGCCTGTTTTTTGGGGGGAGGAAACCCTTTAAAAAGGGTGTCGGTTTTTGATCGCTCCTTGGCGGAAAAATGTTTGCCGAGGCACGCTTGGCAAACCCGCCTTCGTCAGGAGGAGCCTTTTGCAGTCTCAAGCCGCCGTCATACGCCCACAAATGGGGTCGCGGGGTGCGGGGGCAGCGCTCCGCTTCTCTTACAATAGTTTCGTCACCGTCCAGTCGTTGCTCTCGGCGTATTCTTCAAGCTTGGCGCCGCCCAGGGCGCAGCATTGGCCGCGTTGCTTCACCGCGTCAAGAACGTCGGCAAAGGCGCGGAAATCCTTGAGAGTGGTACCGAGTATCTGTTCGCGCATTTCCTGTCGCAACTCGTCGCTCATGCCGGTGAGCCGGCGCATGAGGGAGGCGAAGCCCTTGGCGTCGGGCAGCATATAGGCGTCGAAATCGCCGACGGCGCCGATGATCGCGCGGCAGAGCTCCCGTTCGTCCGGTTCGTCCGAACGCAGATAATCGGCCGCGCCGTCAAACGCCTCCAGAGTGCGGGCCACGTGCGGGTCGCGGTAGGAGAGGAAGCAGAGCGTGCCGGAGAGCCGGTCGAGCGTGCAGAAGGCCCCGTAGGCTCCGCCCTGCACGCGCACGCGTTCCCACAGATACGCCATGCGCAGCCGGCGCAGGATAACGGCGGCCGAGGCGTGATAGCTGTAGCCGAGATCAAAGAGGTTGGCGGCCTTGCCCACGTAATTGACCTGGGCCGGCAGGCAGAGGGCTTCGGCCGGGGGCAGGGAGAGGGGTGGCGGGTTTTGCGGGGAGGAGTCTTTTCCCCGCGGCAGAGCGGCGGCGAGCTGTTCGGCCGCGGCCTGCGCGCGTTCGGGGTTCGCGCAGGTGAGGTTGAAAAGCGCGCCTTCGGCCCGCACGACGATTCCGTGCAGGCGCGTGAGATCGCTCAATGTTTGGAGCAGGCCGGCCTGATCCCGGCCGGCCAGAGCGCGGGCGTATTCCAGATAGCTTATGCCGCCGCAAAGCTCGTCAAACAGGGCGGCCCTGTGGAAGCGGGCGCGCAGCCGCGTGCCCACAAAGCCGTGCCCGGCAGGTACCAGCGCGTGCTCGAGCCGGGCTTTTTCTTCCGGCAGCATGAGGCTGAAGCGCTCAAGCCGGTCAAAATCCGGCTCCAGCAATATTTCGCGCATCAGCTCAAACAGGGCTTCGCACTTGTCCTCCGTGGCCTTGCCGCTGACGGAGAGAAAGGCGAGCGCGTCCCGTTGCCCCAGCGTCGCGGAAAAGAGCGGGCCCGCGTCCAGCCCGCCGGTTTTGGCCGCGATGCGCATGCCGAGTTGGACGAAATCCCGTTTTTTCGTGCCCATTTCGGTGAGCGCGCGGGCGTAGAGCGGCATAAGCGGCAGCAGATCGGCCGGCACGCCGCTCAGGGGCAGCAGCAGTTCCACATAGGCGACGCCGGAGGTGTCCAGATCGTGGAAAAAGAGCGGCGCGGCCCCCAGGCGGCGTTCTTCAATCGGAATGGGCGTGTTGCGCGCCGGCAGGTCGGCCAGGGTGAGGCCGGGAATTTTGGCCAGATCCTCCGGACGATCCGGGGTGGATTGAATGCGCAACAGTTCCCGCCGCGCGGCGATCAGGGCTTTTTCCTCCTCGGGGGAGCAGGCGGCGCGTTCGGCGTCGAGCCTGGCGCGCTCCTCCCGCTCGCGGCGCGCGGCCAGACCGGAATCCGGCACCAGCAGCACCGAGGCGCGGTGGGAGTTTTCGAGCAGGCGCATGCGGATCAGACCTTCAAAGAGTTTTTCGCCTGCGGCCAGCCGCTTTTTGATCGCCGCCAGGGGCGCTTCGTAGCACAGCGGAGCCAGGGGATCGCCGTCATAGAGCCAGGTGGTCAGGCTGCGCACCATGGCCGCCAGCCCGCGCGGGAAACGTCCGCTGTTGTTCTCGCGCAGGGCGAATTCCACGCTGTTCAGCGCCGCTTCGACAGCTTCGGGCGCAACGCCGTCTTCGGCCAGTTCGGCCAGGGTGTCGAAAATCAGGCTTTCGACCTCACTTAAGGAGCCTGCCTCCATGCCCTTGAGCCCCACGGAGAAATAGAGCTGCTGCAGATCCGTTTCCAGGCCCGCTCCGGCCACGTCCTCGCCCAGGCCGGATTCGATCAGGGCGCGGCGCAGGGGCGAGCCGGGCAGGCCGAGCAGGATGTGCTCCAGCATTTCCAGGGCCAGCACTTCTTCTGTTTCCCGGCTCTCGCACAGCAGCCAGTTCACGGTGCACATGGCGCGCGCCTCGTCCTCCCCGGCGGCGTAGGCGTGCTCGATCAGGCGGGGGTCATCCCTGCGCGGCTGCAACGGCACGGCGGAATCCACCGGAACCGCCGCAAAGCGGGCAAGCTCCTTCCCCAATATTTCGAGACGCTTTTCTTCCGGATCATCCCCCCAGAAAAAGAAGCGGGCGTTGGAGGGGTGGTAATAACGCGTATGAAAGTCCGTAAACTGCGCATAGGTCAGTTTGAGGATGCTCTCGGGTTCGCCGCCGGAATCCAGGCTGTAGATCATGTCCGGAAACACGGCCCACTGCGATTGTTCGGCCAGCACGGATTCGGGCGAGGAATACACGCCCTTCATCTCGTTGTAGACCACGCCCTGATAGCTCCAGGGCGCGCCTTCCTCTGCCGCCGTATGCCTGCCCTCCTGGCGGAAGATGTCTTCCGTGATGCGGGGGTGGAACACGGCGTCCAGGTATACGTCCACCAGATTGTAGAAATCCGGCAGGTTGGTGCCCGCCACCGGGTAGCAGGTTTTGTCCGGGAAGGTGAAGGCGTTCAGAAAGGTTTGCAGCGAGCCCTTGAGCAGTTCCACAAAGGGCTCGCGCACCGGGTAACGTTCCGAACCGCAAAGCACCGAATGCTCCAGTATGTGCGCCACGCCGCCGGAATCCGCCGGAGGCGTGCGGAAGGTCACGCCGAAGCATTTGTTCTCGTCTTCGTTGCATACCGACAACAACTGCGCGCCCGTGGCGACATGGCGCCATATCCGCGCCCGGCCGGAAAGCTCTTTGGCTTGTGTTTCCCGCAGTAATTCAAAACCGTGATTTTGCATATGTGCTCCTTCACCAACAAAAAAGGGCAGGAAGTCCTGCCCTTAGGGGTATACGTTGCGGAAGGCCGGCCGGCAAGAGCCTGTGGGGAGATCAGCTGTTGGCGGCCTTGAGGGTTTCCTCGACCATGTCGAGTACGGGAACCGTGTCCGCGCCGAGGCCGCAGAGGCCGCGCACGGCGAGCATGAGCATGTCGAAGCGCAGCACCATTTCCGCATTGCCGTTATGGATGACGCAACGATCCCCGAGCACGGAGAGGCGGTAGGCCCGGCGGCGGCGTTCCTCGCCCTGGTGGGTGACGAGATAATAGATATGTTCATTGCTGTCGGTGACATAGAGTTTTTGGCGGGTGAGGGCGCTTTGCTCGTCGTCGTAGAGGGAGCATTCGGCAAAAAGCCGACCCCGAAAAAAGATATCCGCTCCGTTGTCATGAGCGAGGGTGACATCTTCCATTGTTCTGCGTTCAGCAACCATTTTCCTTCCTCCCAAACTGCCGGCCTGGTTAATCCAATAATTTCAGTTGTGTGGGGCCCATTTTTTTCTTTGTGCCCTGTGAAGGCAACAGCGAGCCCTCCCCTGTTGGAGGCAAGGAAAGTTCACCGTTGCCGAAGAGATCGGAACCGCCGCGCGCCGTCCAGAACGCCTGCAGATCCGTTCGTGAGATACGGTATTCCCTGCCGATGCGCGCCGCGCGCAGGGCATTGCTCTTTATGGCCCGCCGCAACGTTTCGGTGTGGCAGCTTAAGAGCGTTGCCGCTTCCGCCAAGGTGAATGTGGTTTTGCTCATCCGCATCCCGTCTTGACTAAAAGATTCTCACTTCAATCAACTCTTGTCAACACAGCTTGACTATAAATAACCCTAACCATATATGCACCATAAGAATATACTCGTTACAACCAAAGTAAATTCATGTATTTATAGATACAAATATCGTATGCAAGATAGCGCAAAGCCGCAACAGGCTCCGCAGGGGCGGCGAACCCGGCTTTGCGCATTCCCCCTTCCGAATTTTGCCCCGATGGTTTGGGATCCGCGGAGGACATGCGGGAGTGCTTCATTTTTCATACGCTTGCTGATAGCATCGGCGCGAAGCCGGGAAGCGGGCTCCGGCAAAAAACCCAAGGGAGCATGTATGAAGGTTGTCATCCTGTGCGGCGGCAAGGGAACCCGCCTGCGCGAAGAAACGGAATTCAAGCCGAAACCCATGGTGGAAATAGGCGGCCGGCCCATTCTCTGGCACATTATGGCGCGCTACGCCCGTTTCGGCTTCAAGGATTTCGTCCTGCCCCTGGGTTACAAGGGCGAGGTTATCAAGCGCTATTTCAACGACTATAAAATCCGCAATACGGATTTTACCGTGGATTTGGGCAGCGGCGCGCTCACCCTGCACGAACGCGAGCCCGAGGCCGACTGGCGCGTCACCTTGTGCGATACCGGGCAGGAAACCCTGAAAGGGGCGCGCATCAAACGCGTGGCCCGGCACATCGACACCGAACGCTTCATGCTCACCTACGGCGACGGCGTGTCCGACATCGATCTGAACAAACTTCTCGATTTTCACATCGCTTCCGGCGCAACCGCCACTTTCAGCGGCGTGCGCATGCCTTCGCGTTTCGGCACCGTGCGCACCGACGAGCAGGGCAAGATTCTTTCCTGGGAAGAAAAGCCCGTGCTCGACGAATACATCAACTGCGGTTTTTTCGTTTTCAAACGCGAATTCCTCGACTATCTCTCCGAAGACGAGGAATGCGACCTGGAAAAAGAACCCCTGGAAAAGCTGGCCAAGCAGGGCCTGCTTTCCATGTATCCCCACCCGGGCAGGTGGCAGTGCATGGACACCCTGCGCGACACGCAGAAACTTAATGAACTGTGGGACAGCGGCAGGGCTTTCTGGGATAAATAAGCGTTTCGCGGTCAAATACTTCGTCAAAACCGTTTTTTGCTCCGGTCGAGTACCGAAGAGTACACTCCCTTTGCAAAAAAAAACGGCTTTTCCTCGTCTTTGCCGCGCGATCCACTTATTTATCAAGCTCTATAAAACCTCTTTACCCCTCAACGAGGCGCCTATGCAGCTCTTCAAGCACGTCGGCAGAACTCCCCTGGTTGAACTCGAAGTGCTGACCAAAGGATGTAAAGCCCGCGTCTTCGCCAAGCTGGAATACAAAAACCTGCTCGGCAGCGTGAAGGACAGGCCCGCCCTGGCCATGATCCAAAGCGCCCTTTGGCGCGGAGATCTCAAACCCGGCGCCCTGGTGGTCGAGCCCACCAGCGGCAACACCGGCATCGGCCTCGCCTTTGTCTGCGCCCGTCTGGGCTACCGCCTGCTTCTCACCATGCCCGAAAGCATGAGCATCGAGCGCCGCAAGCTGCTCCGCCACCTGGGCGCGGACATCGTGCTTACCCCGGCCGCCGGAGGCATGACCGGCGCAATCAACAAGGCGCGTGAAATCGTCGCGAATACCCCCGGCGCGTACATGCCCCAGCAGTTTGAAAATCCGGCCGCCGCCGAAATCCACCGCCTCACCACCGGCCCCGAAATCTGGGCCGATACCGCCGGGCAGGTTGATATCTTCGTGGCCGGCGTGGGCACCGGCGGCACCATCTCCGGCGTGGGCAGGGCGCTGAAATCCCTGAACCCGACCGTGCGCGTTCTGGCCGTGGAACCCGCCGAATCCCCGGTGCTTTCCGGCGGCAAACCCGCGCCTCACAAGATTCAGGGCATAGGCGCGGGCTTTGTTCCCAAGATTTACGACGTCTCGGTTGTGGACGGCGTCATCCAGGTTGGTTCCGAGGCGGCCGTTGGGCACGCCCGCGCCCTGGCGCGCAGGGAAGGGCTGCTTGCCGGCATTTCCTCGGGCGCGGCCGTCTGCGCCGCTCTGGAGCAGGCCCGGCTGCCCGAAAACGCCGGCAAAAGCATCGTCACCATCCTGCCCTCCACCGGCGAACGCTATCTGAGCACGGATTTATTCGAAGAGTGACAAGAGTTTTGGGGGGTGCAGGGGCGGAGCCCCTGCCCGCCGGAGGCAAAAGAAGAAGATGACCAGCGAAAAGATTGCGGAATTGAAAGAAGCGTTTGGGGACGATCTGCGCATACTCGGGCATCACTACATGGCCGAGGAGGTTGCGGAGCATTGCGATTTGATGGGGGATTCCCTGGAACTGGCGCGCCGGGTGGAAGACATTACCGCCAAATACATCGTGTTCTGCGGGGTGTATTTCATGGCCGAGTCGGCGGCGCTGCTGGCGCGGCCGGGCCAGGAAGTGCATATCGCTTCGGCGGACGCGGACTGCGTGATGGCGCGCATGACGCCCGCGCCTTTGCTGGAAATTGTGCTGGAGCGCCTGCTGGAGAGCGGCCGGCGCATCGTGCCGCTGGCCTATGTCAACACTTCGCTTGCGGTCAAGGCCGTGGTGGGGCGTTTCGGCGGAGCGGTCTGCACCTCGTCCAACGCGCGCGGGATGCTGGAACGGGCGCTGGGGCAGGGCGACGCCGTGCTCTTTCTGCCCGACAGGCACCTGGCCCGCAACACGGCCAAAAGCCTGGGCCTGACCGAGGCTGACCGGCACACGCTGAATATTCGGCGCGGGGGCGCGGCGCTTGATCTTGAGGCGGCCGGCCGGGCCCGGCTGCTGCTCTGGCCCGGCTGTTGCGCCGTGCACGCGCGCTTTACGCCCGAAATCGCCGAAGCGGCGCGCAGGGCGCATCCGCAGTGCCGCATTGCGGTACACCCGGAATGCGCGCCGGACATGGTGCAGGTGGCCGATGCCGCGGGATCCACCTCCTTTTTGATCGACTACACGGCCGCCATGCCCGCGGGAAGCACCCTGCTGGTGGGCACGGAGCTCAGCCTGGTGGAACGTCTGGCCCGCCGCCATGCCGGGCGGTGCACGATATTGCCCCTGGCGCGCAGCCTGTGTTCCAACATGGCCAAGACCACGGCTCCCGTGCTGTTGCGCTGCCTTGAGGATCTGCGCGCGGGCGCGGCCGCTCCCGTGGCCCTTGTGCCGGAGCATGTCGAACCCGCCCGCGCAAGCCTTGTGCGCATGCTCGAACAGTGCGCGTAATGTTTTCGCCCGAGGAACTTTCCGAATACGCGCGTTTGCTGCTCTGGGGGCTGGAACGCGCGCGCGGCGCGCCCCTGCGCAAAAGCGAGCCCGTGCTGGTGCGCTTTGATGCCCCGGCCCTGCCGTTGGCGGAGGAAGTGTACGCCCGCCTGATCGAACGGGGCCTTTTTCCCCTGGCGCGCATGCTGCCCACGGCCCGCATGGAGCGGGACATGTACGAGGCGGCCAACAGGCGGCGTTTGAGCACGCTGCCGCCGGGCGAAAAGGAATTGACGGCGGCTCTGGGCGGCAGCATCACGATCATGGCGCCGCAGTCGCCGGCGCATCTGGCCGGGGTGGATCCGGAACTGATCGCCCTGCACAGGCAGTCGCGCAGGCCGTTGCAGGAAATATCCCTGCGCCGGGAACGGGAGGGCGCATACGCCTGGACCTTGGGCGTCTGGCCCACCACGGCCCTGGCCAAGACGGCAGGCATGAGTTTGGCGGCCTATGCGCGGGAAACGGCGCGGGCCTGCCGGCTGAATACCGGCAACGTCACGGCGGCCTGGCGGCGACTGGCGCGTCTGCTGGATGATCTGCGCCTGCGCCTGGATGCCCTGGGCGACGTTGAGCTGCATGTGGAGGCCGAAGACGGCACGGATTTTTCCGTGCGCATCGGCGCGCATCGGCGCTGGGCCGGGTTGACGGGGCGGAACATCCCGAGCTTTGAGGTCTATGTGTCGCCGGACTGGCGCACGGCGCACGGCGTGTTTTGCGCGGACATGCCGGTGTTTTTCGACGGCAACGAGGTGAGCGGCATACGTCTGGAAATGCAACGGGGGCGGGTGGTGCGTTTTGCCGCCCGCCGGGGCCGGGACTTCGCGACGGAACTGCTGGGCCTGGACGAAGGGGCCGCCCAACTTGGGGAACTGGCGCTGGTGGATCGCCGCTTTTCGCCGATCAGCCGGCGTATGGCCCACGGGATGTTCGACGAAAATTACGGTGGGGCACACGGCTCCATGCACATCGCGCTGGGGCAGTCCTACGCCAACACCTTTGCCGGGGACTGGGACGAGGCCGAGGCGCGCCGGCTGGGCTTCAATCAGTCAGGCCTGCACTGGGATCTCATCTCCACGGCCGAGCGCCGGGTAACGGCCCTTCTGCCCGACGGCCCCCGCGTGATCTATGAAAACGGGGAATTTACGTTGTAGAGCCGGATTTACGGGGGAGGGACGTTTTTGTAAAAGTGTTCCTCCCCCGCGCCCTCTCCCGCCGGAGGCGCTATTTGCATCCCAGGCGCAGCGCGCCGCCGCGTTTGGCGCAGGCGAGCACGCAGTCGCCGCACTGCACGCATTCCGAACGCGGCGGTCCGTTTTTCTGCCGGGGATTGAGTCGCAGGGAGCAGGCATCCGCGCAGACGCGGTCGTGTTTTGCACAGGAGCAACGGCCGGGCGTCCAGCGGACGCCGAATCCCCCGGGATTGCAGCGCGCGGCCAGGGAAAGGCAGACCGACTGCGGGCAGATGAAGCGGCACCACAGGCGTTCGCCGCTCACCATTTCCACCAGCAGCGGCAGGGCGGGCACGAGCAGGGCGAGCCCCAGAGCTTCCCAACTTTCCCGGGCACGCAGGGGCGCCAGGGAGAGTTCGCCGGGCAGGGAAAGGCGCTGGAGCACGGGCAGGCCCAGCAGCACGGCCGCGATAAGGCCGAGCAGGAACACCACGAGGCGGAAGCGCAGGTCCGGAGACCCCGCAGCTTTGCCGGAGCGCGGCCGTCCGCGCAGGCTGTGAACCAGTTCGGAAAGCAGGCCGTAGGGGCAGAGCCATCCGCAAAAGAACCGGCCGAGCGCGAAGGCGAGGAGAAGCGAGATCCCCCCGCCCAGGCAGAGCTGGAGCACAAAGTTGTGATCCACCAGCAGCAGGTGCAGGCCGCTTAAAGGATCGGCCAGGGGCAGGTCAAAGAAGTCGAAGGCGAAGAGGGAACCGCGCAGGCCCGTGAATTCGTGTTCCCAGGCCCAGGGCAGCAGGGCGAAGAGCAGCACGACCGCCGCCTGGAAAAACCTGCGCAGGCGCAGCAGGCGCAGGCTCCGGGTCTGTTCGGGCGGGGATGGCGCGATCGCGTCATGTGCGTCAGGGGACATGCAGGTCCTCCGTCGGCAGGGTGACGATGGCTTTCACCGGGCAGACGTATTCGCAGACTCCGCAGCCGACGCAGGCGTCCGTAATCACCGGGATCAGCCCGTTTTCAAGGATCACGGCCGTGCCGCGCAACGGGCAGCGGTCGTGGCAGGTCCAGCAGAGCGTGTCGCTGACGTAATTGAGGCAGCGATCCTTGAGGATCACGGCCCGGCCCATGCCGGCCCGCGCCATGTCGGTAACGCTGTTGTCGAGCGCGCCCGAGGGGCAGGCCGGCGGGCATTTCATGCAGAGCACGCAGGGATTTTCCCTCGGCTGAATGAGGGGGGTGTTGCGCCGCGCAACGCCGCCGGACATGCGTATGCAGCGCGGGGGGCAAACCTGGACGCACCGGCCGCACTGGATGCAGCGGCGCAGAAAATCCCGCTCCCTGCCCGCGCCCGGCGGCCGCAGAGGAAAGGAAGATACCGGAGCGCTCATGAATCCTGCGCGCTCCGGCTGCGGGGCCTATGGGGCGGGCAGGGGATTTCGCCTTTTTCCGCCAGTTCGTCCTCGTAGCTTATCAGGGCCGGATCCACGGTGAGCACTTCCGGCCAGGCGAGAATGCGCGCCAGTTCGTCCTCCAGCATGTCGGAGGGCGCTTCCATCACGGCCACAAGCCGGCAGGGTTCGGGACTGGGGCGCACGTCCGTGATCCAGGGGTTTTCCTGCAAACGTTCCCACACGGTCTGCTCTTCCCCCTCCTGTGTCAGCACCACGATGCCCGCAACCGCCATAATGCGCTCCTTCGAGCCCCCTCAACAGAGGGACGTATTTTTCGAAAAAGAAATTGCGGCGGCCTTGGGGCAACTCCCAAGGCCGCCGCATTGTTATGCCTTTTTGAAGCGCGCCGCGCAGATCTTGTATTCCGGCTCGCGCGAGGCCGGGTCGGTTGCGTCGAGGAAGAGCTTGTTGACCAGCTTCTTGGGATCGAAGAAGGGCACGGCGATGAGGCCGGGCCGGCACACATCGCTGACCCGCGCGGGCAGTTCCATGAAGTCGCGCCGCGTTTCCACGCGCACCATGTCGTTGTTGGCGATGCCCGCCGCCTTGGCGTCATCGGGGTTGATTTCCACGAAGGCCGAGGGATTGGCGCGCTGCAGTTCCGGCACCTTGCCGGTCATGGTGGCGGTGTGCCACTGGTCGATGACGCGCATGGAAGTGAGATAGAAGGGGTATTCCGCGTCGGGCTCCTCAGCCGCGCCCTTGTAAGGGCGCATGAAGATTACGGCCTTGCCGTCCGGGCGTCCGTAAAAGAAGATCTTGTCCGGATGCTCGGCGGGCACCAGCGGGTCTTCGCCGCGCACGTAGCGCAGGTGGGTGCCGGGGTGTTTTTCGTCCGGGCAGGGCCAGATCAGACCGCTTTCCTTGCGCAGGCGGTCGCGGGTCATGCCGTAGAAGTCGTAAGTCGTGCCCTTGGCGACCTCGCGCCATTCGTTCCACACCTCTTCGGCGTTCTTGAAGTTGACGAGCTTGGGATCGACGCCCGCCCGTTTGGCGAAGTCCACCAGGGTGTTGACCGTGGGCCGGCATTGGGCCGGGGGCTCCACGGCCTTTTCGATGAGCGCGTAGCGCCGCTCGCCGCAGCCGTACACCCCGTCGCGCTCACACCAGAAGGCGGGAGCCAGCACGAGGTCGGCGTACTGCAAAGTCACGGCGTCGGGGAAGGCCTCGATGCTGACGATGAAGGCGTCCGGGTTGGACATGGCCTTGTTGACCTTGTTCAGGTTGGGCAGGGTCTGGGCGGGATTGGTTTCGCAGATGATCATGGCCTTGATGTCGCCCTTGCCCAGGGCTTCAAACAGGGCCACGGTGTGGTAGCCCACCTTGTCGCTGATGCGGCCGGCCGGGAGATTCCAGAGCTTTTCCATTTCCTCGCGGTGCTTGGCGTTGGGCACGGCGCGCCCGGCGGGCAGAAGGTGCGAGAGCGCGCCGCCGTCGCGCACGCCGCCGCAGGCGTTGGGCTGCCCGGTGAGCGAGAAGGGCGTGGCCCCGGGCCGGCAGATCTGCCCGGTGAGCAGATGCAGGTTGTGGATGAGGTTGTTGGCCGCCACGCCCTGCACGCGCTGGTTGATGCCCATGCACCACAGGCTGGTGGTGGCGGCGGATTCCGCGAACATGCGCCCGGCGTCCCAGATCATCTTTTCCGGGATTTTGCAGATTTGCGCGGCCTTTTCCGGGCGGTAGTCTTCCAGGAAGGCTTTGTAGGCCTCGAAATCGGCGGGCTTGCCGTCCGGGCCGGCGAAACTCGCGTACTTGCCCCAGAAGCGCGGGCTGTCCAGTTCTTCATGGATGATCACCCAGGCCATGGAATGCATGAGGGCCAGATCGGTGCCGGGGCGGAAGGGAATGTGCAGATCCGCGATGCGGGCCGTATTGGTGCGGCGCGGGTCGGCCACGATGACTTTCACGCCCGGCTCGGACTGCTTGCGGCGGGCGATGCGCCTGAACAGCACCGGATGCGCCTCGGAGGTGTTGGACCCGATGATGAAGAAGCAGGAGGCGCGGTCGATGTCGGCATAGGTGCCCATGGGCTCGTCCTTGCCGAAGGTGGTGGTGTAGCCGCCCACGGCCGAAGCCATGCACAGGCGGGGGTTGCCGTCCACGTTGTTGGTGCCGAAGCCGCCCTTGAAGATTTTGTTGGCGACGTAACTTTCCTCGGTCAGGCACTGGCCGGAGCCGTACCAGGCCACGGAGTTCGGGCCGTGCGCATCGATGGCCGCGCGGAATTTCTTGGCCATCATGTCGAGGGCGTCGTCCCAGGAAATGGGTTCCAGCGGCGCGCCCTTGCTTTTGCGGTACATGGGCTGTTTGACCCTGTCGGGCGAATTGAGCACCGGGATGAGCATGGCCCCTTTCAGGCAGAGCAGGCCGGCGTTGTGGTTGCCGGGATCGCCCTTGATGGCCACGGCCTTGCCGTTTTTCACGCCCACCAGCACTCCGCAGCCCGTGCCGCAATAACGGCAGACGCCTTTCACCCATTTGTCGGGGCTTTCCGGATTTTTGGGGTCGCCGGCGGCAAGCGCCTGCAGCGGGCCGGACGCGGCCGCCACCGCGGCCGAAAGCGCCATGGAGCGCAAAAATTCTCGTCTGGAAAATTTCATATCGTTCTCCTCCCGCTAATCCAGGGTGGTCGTCGTGGTTTCCTGCCGATACACATAGGCCGTGCCGTGCATGGGGCTCTGGTGCGCCGGGTGGCAGGTCGAGCAGTCGTTGCGCTTGCCGAACTTGGCTTCCATGCGTTCTATGCTCAGCGAATGGCAACGCGCGCAGATTTCCACGCCGGGCGTACGGTTGAAGGGTATGGAACCCTTGCCGTCGGGCTGGCCGTGGCAGGTCTGACAACGCACCAGAGTAACGCCGTGTTTGCTCTCATACCATTCCTGGGCCACCTTTGGGGTGGATTTTACATGGCAGCCGTAGCAGTCACCCATGCGTTCCGGCGCGTCCAGGTGTTTGGCCGCTTCGCACTTCACCGGCGGGAAGGCCCAGGATATATAGGCGAAATATGCGCCCGCCCCCAGCACCAGCACCAGGGGGATAAGAACCAGGGGTTTGCAGAATTTGTCCTTCATGGCCGGATCTCCTTCAGTTTGCTGAGGAACTTCGCATTGCGGGGAATGCG
>JAVBNZ010000054.1:0-28493 GCA_031551145.1 Desulfovibrionaceae bacterium
GGCATGGGATTCTCCTCAAGTGCGAGATGAGGGGATGAGAGGCGGACAAGCTCTGAATATGACGTTTCTTTTGCCCCGACAAGAGGGGCACGCGCAGCCGTGCGGCCGACCGGTTCAAAGCGGAAAAGCCGTAAGGCGCGGGGCCTTGCCCCGCAGGGATTATTCGTCGAACAGCGCGTCGGCGTTGGAGAGCAGGTCTTCCATCTCCCCGTCCGAAAAGCCCGTGCGGGTCTGAAGCCTGCGCAGCTCGTCGCCGGGATCGTAGGTCGGGTAGTCGCTGCCGAACAGCAGGCGCTCGCGCGGGTGGGCGCGCAGCAGGGCGTGTAGGGCGTCGTCCGCGATGAATTCCGTGCAGCTGGAGGTTTCCAGCCACAGGTCGCGGCCGGCCAAGGCTTTCAGGCTGTGTTCCCACTGGAACAACCCCCCCAGGTGCGCGCCGATGACGCGCAAACCGGGCACGGCGTCAAGTATTTTCGCCAGCTTGTACGGACAGGAGGGGTTTTCGGCCGGGGGCAGCCGGTCGCCGATGTGGATTTCGAAGATGAAATCGTCGCGCGCCTGTTCGAACATGGGCAAAAGGCGCGGATCGTCCAGCCTGAACCCCTGAAAATCCGGATGCAGCTTTATGCCCCGGATGCCCGCCGCCTTCAGGCGCTTCAACTCGCTCTCCCAGTCCGTGAAGTCCGGGTGCAGGGTGCCGAAGGCGATGACTTCGGGATGCCCGCGCTGCAACTGCACGGCATAATTGTCGGCCGGAATGACCTGGGTCGGGCTGGTGGCCGCGCAGAGCGTGACCACGCGATCCAGGCCCGCCCGTTCGGCGCGTTTCAAAAGATCTTCAATGGTACCCGTGCCTTCCGTGTGAACATCGTAGTGTTCCTCAAGCTGCCGGCGGACTTTGTCGGCGATCTTGGGGTGGAAGGCGTGGGTGTGGATATCAGTTCGCATACGGCGGCCATAGTGACGCCGATCGGGGGGAGGGGTCAACCCCGGATCGCCTCAAGCGATCCGCCCGCCCGCCCGCCCGGCAAGGCCGGACGGCAAAAGTGGCGTACCCGGTTGTCAATTTGAAAGAAATGAGCTACAGAGGTAAGGCACTCCGTTTTCATGATGCGAGGAAGCGCTCCGGCCGATGCGGTCGCGGCGTTGAGCCGGGAATGTCCGGAAGGCATCCGGCCGAGATCGGCTGATAATCACAACACTGTCTGGAGGTAAGGCAATGGCGAAACACGCAACTCCCAAACTGGACCAGCTTGAGTCCGGGCCGTGGCCCAGCTTCGTGTCCGACATCAAGCAAGAGGCCGCAATGCGGGCGAAGAACCCCAAGGGTCTGGATTATCAGATCCCGGCGGACTGCCCGGACGACCTTTTGGGCGTGCTGGAACTTTCCTATGTCGAAGGTGAAACTCACTGGAAACACGGCGGCATCGTGGGCGTGTTCGGTTACGGCGGCGGCGTTATCGGCCGTTACTGCGACCAGCCCGAAAAATTCCCCGGCGTGGCCCATTTTCACACCGTGCGCGTGGCCCAGCCCTCGGGCAAGTTCTACAGCACGAAATTCCTGCGCGATCTTTGCGACCTGTGGGATCTGCGCGGCTCCGGCCTCACCAACATGCACGGCTCCACCGGCGACATCGTGCTGCTCGGCACCCAGACCCCCCAGCTGGAAGAAATTTTCTGGGAACTGACCCACAACCTGAACAACGACCTCGGCGGCTCCGGCTCCAACCTGCGCACGCCCGAAGCCTGCATGGGCCAGTCCCGCTGCGAATACGCCTGTTACAACACGCAGGACGCCTGTTATCAGCTTACTCAGGATTACCAGGACGAACTGCACCGTCCGGCGTTCCCGTATAAGTTCAAGTTCAAATTTGACGGTTGCCCCAACGGCTGCGTGGCCGCCATTGCCCGTTCCGACTTCGCCGTTATCGGCACCTGGAAGGACGACATCAAGATCGATCAGGCCGCTGTGAAAAGCTATGTGGGCGGCGAGTTCAAGCCCAACGCCGGCGCCCACTCCGGCCGCGACTGGGGCAAGTTCGACATCGTCAAGGAAGTCGTGGAACTCTGCCCGAGCAAGTGCATGAAGTGGGACGGCGCCAAGCTGTCCATCAACACCGCCGAATGCGTGCGCTGTATGCACTGCATAAACACCATGCCCCGCGCCCTGCGCATCGGCGACGAACGCGGCGCCTCCATCCTCTGCGGCGCGAAAGCCCCGATACTCGACGGCGCGCAGATGGGCTCGCTGCTCGTGCCCTTCATCGCCGCCGAAGCCCCCTATGACGAAATCAAGGAAGTCATCGAAAAAATCTGGGACTGGTGGATGGAAGAAGGCAAGAACCGCGAGCGCCTCGGCGAAACCATGAAGCGTCTCTCCTTCCAGAAACTGCTTGAGGTCACGGAAATCGCGCCCATGCCCCAGCATGTGAAGGAACCCCGCCACAACCCGTACATCTTCTTCAAGGAAGACGAAGTGCCGGGCGGCTGGGATCGCGACATTACCGAATACCGCAAGAGACACCAACGCTAAGCCGAAGGGAGCAATAAGCATGGCATTCATTTCTTCCGGGTACAATCCCGCAAAACCGATGGAAGGCCGGATCACCGACATTGGTCCGCAGAAATACGACACCTTCTTCCCGCCCTTTATCGCCAAGAACTTCGGCAAGTGGCTCTACCACGAAATCCTTGAGCCCGGCGTGCTGGTGCACGTGGCCGAAAGCGGCGACAAGGTCTACACCGTGCGTTGCGGCGCCGCGCGCCTGATGTCCGTGACCCATATCCGCGAAATGTGCGAAATCGCCGACAAATACTGCGGCGGGCACCTGCGCTTCACCACCCGCAACAACGTCGAATTCATGGTGGACAAAGAAGACACCATGAAAGCCCTGAAGGCCGACTTGGCCGCCCGCAAGTTCGACGGCGGCTCCTTCAAGTTCCCCATCGGCGGCACCGGCGCGGGCGTTTCCAACCCCGTGCACACCCAGGGCTGGGTGCACTGCCACACCCCGGCCACCGACGCCTCCGGCCCGGTGAAAGCCGTTATGGACGCCGTGTTCGAAGACTTCCAGAAAATGCGCCTGCCGGCTCCGGTGCGCATCTCCCTGGCCTGCTGCATCAACATGTGCGGCGCGGTGCATTGCTCCGACATCGGCCTGGTGGGCATCCACAGAAAGCCCCCCATGATCGACCACGAGTGGGCCGACCAGCTCTGCGAAATCCCCCTGGCCGTGGCCTCCTGCCCCACCGCCGCCGTGCGTCCCACCAAGGTTGAGCACAACGGCCAGAAGGTCAACTCCATCGCCATCAAGAACGAACGCTGCATGTACTGCGGCAACTGCTACACCATGTGCCCCGCCCTGCCCATCTCCGACGGCGAAGGCGACGGCGTGGCCATCATGGTCGGCGGCAAGGTCTCCAACCGCATTTCCATGCCCAAGTTCTCCAAGCTCGTTGTGGGCTACATCCCCAACGAACCGCCCCGCTGGCCGCAACTCACCAAGACCGTCAAGCACATCCTTGACGTCTATTCCCAAAACGCAGAAAAATACGAACGCCTGGGCGACTGGGCCGAGCGCATAGGCTGGGAAAGCTTCTTCAAGCTGACGGGCCTTACGTTCACCCACCACCTGATCGACGACTTCCGCGATCCCGCCTACTACACCTGGCGGCAGAGCACCCAGTTCAAATTCTAAACGCGAAGGTGCGGCGCGGGGCCACAGGGGTTCCGCGCCGCGCCCCGCCTCGGAACGGAGAACAGTATGGCTGACGACAAAGATATCGTTGTCGACTTTCTGAAAAGCAAATCCGGCAGCAAGTCCAAGTTCTATTTCAACGACTTTCTGGAGCTCTTCCCCGGCAAGGGCCCGCGCGACGTCAAAAAGATCCTCACCGCCCTGGTGAACACCGAAGTGCTGGAGTTCTGGTCTTCCGGCTCCACGACCATGTACGGTCTCAAGGGCGCCGGCAAGCAGTCGCATGCCGAGGGCGAAGACTAGGCAACAGTTCGGTTTACATATTCGGGGGCTCTTACGGCCCCCCCTTTTTACAGCACTCGCGCTTGAACCAGTTGCTTGCCGGCGGGCGAAGCCCGCCCCTGCAACTATCTTGCGGCGGGGATTTTCAACGGAAACCCCGCGGAGCATTTCCCCTTTTTCAAAGTGAAATGCTCCCCTGTTCAGGGAGCAAATTTTTTGCTCCGCAACGCCGCCGCGCGCGCTTTACGCCCGCCCCGCGCGGGCGCGTTTCGCGTCTGCCGAAAGCCGGGCCCGTTCGCGCGTTGCTACGGAGATACCGTGAAACGCACGCCCCTGTTTTGCACAGCTCTGGCCTTCTTCCTCCTCACAGCCTGCTCCCCTGCATTTGTGGGGCAACGCGATCCCGAACTCGGCGCTCCCAAGGGCGGTCAACTCGACGTCGCTCTGGGCGGGGCCGTGGATCTGGCCCTGGCCGGAGGCAATCCCCTCTCCCGCGGCACCGATGCCCTGCCCCCGGCCGTCAGGGCCGGAGAAGCGGCCCAGGCCTCGCTCAACAAGCTGATCGACGGCAACTCCAACACCTGGGACGACAGAGCAGGGCGCTACACGCTCACCGCCTACCAGGGCTTCACCTGGCGCAACCGCGCCGTGCGTGTGGTGCACGTTCGTCTGCCCGGCGATGTGGGGTGGAACGGCCTTGCCGTGCGCGACGAGCGGGGCGCCTGGATCTTTGTCGACCGCGACGGCCGCTGGAGTGAAAACGACACCCGTGAATTCTACAAGGCCATAGACCGGCCCGGAGACGGCGAAGGCAACAGCTGGGGCGGCGGCCCCGGCCCGTGCAGCGTCACCACCAGCCATACCGATATCCAGGGCGATATGATCCGGCGCGACTTCACCCTGCGCGTGGGCAACGCCGTCCTGCAGGGCAAGGTGAGCCGCCTCGCCAAACAGCCCTGGCAGCTTGAAGAAGTGCGCTGAACGATATGCCCGCGCCCGTCCCGGCGGCCGCCGCGCCGCGCCTGACCATCTCCGGCCTGCGGGGCGGAGCGGGCAAAACTCTGCTCACGCTCGGGCTGGCCCGCGCGCTCACGCGCGACGGCCTGCGCCTCAAAGCCTTTAAAAAAGGGCCGGACTACATTGACGCCGGCTGGCTCGGTCTGGCCGCCATGCGGCCCGCCACCAACCTCGATCCCTTCTTTCTGCCGCCGGATCGTCTGCGCGCCCTCTTTCTCCACTCTCTGGCCCCGCAGGGAGAAACGTGCGCGGACTTCGCCCTCATTGAAGGCAACCGCGGCCTTTTCGACGGGCGCGACCTGGAGGGAAGCTGCTCCACCGCCGAACTGGCCCGCGTGCTCCAAAGTCCGGTCGTTCTCACCCTGGACTGCACCAAGATGACCCGCACCGCCGCCGCCCTGGTGATGGGCGTCAAAAATTTCGAAACAGGCCTGTCCCTGGCCGGCGTTGTGCTCAACAACATCGGCTCGGAACGCCACGGCGCGCAGGTGCGCCGCGCCATCGAGCACCACTGCTCCGTACCCGTGCTCGGCGCCCTGCCCCGCCTGCGCCGCAATCCGCTGCCCGAACGCCACATGGGCCTGGTGCTTCACGCGGGCGATCCCGAACAGCGCAAACGGGCGGATGCCCTGCTGGACGATCTGGCCCGGGTTGTGCGCGACAACGTCGACCTCCCCCGCCTGATCCGCCTGGCCCGCGCGGCCCCCGCCCTGCCCCCCGGCGCGTCTTTCTGGCCGGATGCGGCCGCGCCCATTGCCGCCCGCCGCCCCCGCATCGGCTATGTGCGCGATGCCGTACTCTGGTTTTATTACGAGGAAAATCTCGAAGCCCTGCACCGCGCCGGAGCCGAACTTGTCCGTCTCTCCCTCCTCGACGGCCGGCCCTGGCCTCCGATAGACGGCCTTTATCTCGGCGGCGGCTTTCCCGAGGAGCTGGCGGCGGAACCCGCCCTGGCCGCCAAACTCGCCCAACTGCGCGCCTTTGCCGAAGAGAACATGCCCGTTTACGCCGAATGCGGCGGCCTGCTCCTGCTCACCCGCAGCCTGGAACGCGGCGGCGTCATCTGCCCCATGGCCGGCGTGTTCCCCTTCAGCGCGCACTTTCACGAACGCCCCCAGGGCCTCGGCTACGTTGAAGCCGCCGTTACCCTGCCCAACCCGTTCCATCCTGTGGACGCCGTGATCCGGGGGCACGAATTCCACTATACCCGCTGCCTGCCCCTCGGCGGCGCCAGGCCCGAAACCGCCCTGCGCCTCAACTGCGGCACCGGACTGGGGCAAAACGCCGACGGCCTGCTCTACAAATCCGTATTCGCAAGCTACATGCACATCTTCGCGCCCGCCGTGCCCCACTGGGCCGGGCGCTTCGCAGCGGCAGCCGCCGCTTTCGCCAACCGGCGCGCCGTGTTGCGACCGTAAAATCAAGGGGGGCTTCCGTCCTCCGTCACCTATTCATACAGCCAACACAGAACCTTGCGGCCCGCATGGGGCTCGAAGAGAGGGGGATCCTGGGCGCACCTGGGCATGACCTTGGGGCAACGGGGGGCAAAGGCGCAGCCTTCGGGCAGAAGATGGAGGGGAGGCACGGCGCCGGCAATGGCGGGCAGGCGGGCGAGGCGCATGTTGTCCATGTCCGGGGCGCAGCGCATAAGCCCCTGGGTGTAGGGATGGAGGGGAGCATCAAGCAGATCGGCCGCCGGGGCGTATTCCACGAGGCTGCCGGCGTACATGACGCCCACGTTGTCGGCGACCTGGGCGACCACGCCGAGGTCGTGGGTGATGAGCAGCAGCCCCATGCCCTGTTCGGCGGTCAGGGCTTTCATGAGGCTGAGAATCTGGGCCTGCACGGTCACATCGAGCGCGGTGGTGGGTTCGTCCGCCAGGAGAAGTTCCGGACCGCAGGCCAGGGCGGCGGCGATCATCACCCGCTGGCGCATGCCGCCGCTGAGCTGATGGGGGTATTCCCCAACGCGCCGTTCCGGGTCGGCAATGCCCACGCGGCGCAGAAGCTCGACCGCCTTGGCCGGGGCCTCGGCCTTGGGGAGCCCGCGGTGCTCGATGAGGGCCTCGGTAACCTGGAGGCCGATGGTCAGCACGGGATTGAGGGAAGTCATGGGTTCCTGGAAAATCATGCCGACGCGCCGCCCTCGGATGCGCCTCAGTTCTCGCTCGGGCAGACCGACAAGCTCCTGCCCGGCAAGGCGCACCGAGCCGCCGGCTATGCGGCCGGGCGGGGGCAGCAGGCCGAGAATGGCCTTGGCGCAGATGCTTTTGCCGCAGCCGGATTCCCCCACCAGACAGAAGACGCTGCCGGCGCCGACGCTGAAGCTTACGCCGCGCAGGGCGTCAAAGGCCTGATCCCGACCCTCGAAACGCACGCGCAGCCCTTCCATCTGCAAGAGAGCGTGTTCCATGCTGTTCCCCATCCGATTATTCTATACCGGAACCCGGCACGTGATCAAATTGGAATGAATCAATAGTGCGCTTGACAATCATTCTCAAATATATATACTCCCGGCAAAGAAGAGTGTGCCATGACCTCCGTAAATTTGGAAACCCTCGCTGTCGTCGCCGTCCTTGCCGGGGCGGTTGTCTATCTTGCCTATCTTTATATCCCGCGCGCCGGGAAAAAGGCGGGTTGCGCCTGTTCCTGCGGCGGCTGCGGAAACGCCCGATCCTGCACAGAGGCAGCTATGAATCTTGAAAAAGGCATTCCCCTGCGCCAACTGCAAATGGGCTGCAAAGCCCGCATTCTGAGCATCCGCGCCGACGGCGAACTGGGCCGCCGCATACGCGACATGGGCCTTGTGCCCGGCGAGCTGGTGGAACTGACGGGCCGCGCCCCGCTCCGGGATCCCGTATCCCTGCGCCTGCGCGATTTCACGCTGTCGCTGCGTAACAACGAAGCCGACCAAATCACCGTCACGCCCTGCTGACGCGAAAAATCCCTTCCGCAACACCAGCGCCCCGCTCCGGTTTCCCGAAGCGGGGCGCGGCATTTCATAGGGACTGCGGAGCGGACGACAAAGTCCGGAAGGCGGGATTCCCTCCCGCAGGAATCCGGAGCCGTTTGCAGGAGCCGTGCAGCCCGCTTTTTCAGGCCGGCGGCAAAGTACGTGCCTACTGCAACAAATCAGCGCTGTCCAACAGACTCTTGGGCATCAGCCATGCCATGAGCATGCGGCGCTCCTCCTCGTTGAGCTGGAGCTGGGCGCTTTTGCAGAGCGCATGCGTGCCGAGCAGCAGCGCCTTGCCGATTTCCTGAAGCGTGGCGTGCTTGCGGTCTATCAGGCGGCAGCCGCCGTGGCTGATGGTGCGGAACAGGCGTTCGATGTTGTTGCCGCTGATGGGTATGCCCTTGGCGAAGCAGCGCGTGCGCACATTGGGGATGGTGGTGCGCAGGGAGAAACCGTTGAGGTTCACTTCTTCCACAATTTCGCCGAGCAGCACGGGCCAGCGCTCCGGCTTGAGCAGAGGCAAATCCGTGAAACGGTGCAGGGTAATGGCCAGTTTGAAGAGATCCGGATGGGCGATGCGGAATTCCTCGCGCTCCGCGGCCACCGCCGGCAATTCGTGGCGTTCCGGGTCGTAGACGTGGCCCTCGCCCAGGTAGGAAATCTCCAGCGAACCAAGATCGAGCATTTCAAGGAAAGAGATAAAATTGCTCTCGCTGCTCAGTTCCTCCGTCAGGCTGCGGTTCTTGCCGAGCAGAAGCTGGAGGTTGGCGAAAGAGACGGCGGCCGGCGCATCCGTGAGGATGCGTTTGATGCTTTCGATCGCATGGCGGTATTTTTCGCGCGGGCGGAGGTGCTCGGAACGGCCGGAACCCACCTCTTCGTCCTTGGGATCTTCCAGAGCCTGCTGGATGAACCAGTCTTCGCGTATGCGCCAGGAGGCGGCGGCGGTATAGGCCGGGGAGGAATAGCCCACGGAAAGCACGAGCGTTCGCCGGGCGTGCTCCTGAAGACGAACGAGCACGGGAGTGAAATCCGCGTCGCCCGACAGGATGATGAACTCGTCAAAGCGCGTGGAATGGGACAAATCATCCATACAGTCCATAACCAGATGGATATCCGCGCTGGTTTTTCCCTGCTGGGTCAGCGGCGGGCAGTCCACAACCTGGAAGGCGGCCCGGATGAAATAGGGGCGGAATTCCTGGTAGCACTGGGGATTCATGTAGCAGATGCGCTTCAAGATGCGACGGCGCACGCCTTCGCCGTAGAGTATGCGCAGGGCGTGTATTTCCAGCCATTTCGTCCAACGCTGCGGCATAGTGCCGAAGGCGCGCCCCAACTCGGGATCCATTTCCGCGAGCCGGGTGTAGATGTTGTCGAAATCCACGTAGAGAGAGCTGAAAACCTCTTCTACTCCACCAAGCTGTTTCATACCCTTCTCGTTGAGCGTCCGCTCAGGTTGTTCAGATGTTGTTCAGGAGGCGCCGGAAAGTTTCTGCCTGCGGCGCTGCACGCGGCCCTGCATAAGAAAACGCCCGGTGACGGATTGCGGATCTGCAACAATGGCCTCCGGAGTTCCCTGGGCCACAATCGCGCCGCCGTTTTCGCCTCCTCCGGGTCCGAGATCAATCACATGATCCGCAGCAAGAATGACGTCCGTGTTGTGTTCAATAACCACAACAGACGCACCCTTGTCCACCAGTTTATGCAATACGGCGATGAGTTTGCCCACCTCGTGCATATGCAGGCCTGTGGTGGGCTCGTCCAGAATGTACAGCGCGCCGGGCAGGGAACGCTTGCCCAGCTCGCGCGAAATCTTGATGCGCTGCGCCTCCCCGCCCGAAAGCGTGGTGGCCGGCTGCCCCAGGCGCAGATAGCCCAGGCCCACGTCTTCCAGCATGGCCAACCGGCGTTCAAGCACGGGATAAGGTTCGAACAGGGCGCGGGCCTTGCTTACGGTCAGATTGAGCAGTTCGGCGATGTTCAGGCCCTTGTAGCGCACTTCCAGGGTTTCGTGGTTGTAGCGCCGGCCCTTGCAGACCTCGCAGTTCACATAGACGTCGGGAAGAAAGTGCATTTCCACGCGGATCTGCCCGTCGCCCCGGCAGGCTTCGCAACGCCCGCCGCTGACGTTGAAGCTGAAGCGCCCGGCCTTGTAGCCGCGTTTTTTGGCGTCCGGCGTCATGGCGTAGATGTTGCGTATTTCGTCGAACACCTTGGTGTAGGTGGCCGGGTTGGAACGCGGGGTGCGGCCGATGGGGCTTTGATCGATGGCGATGATGCGCTCGACGGCCTCGTGCCCCTCCATGCCCGCGATGCTGCCGGGCTGCTCCACCCGCATGCCCAGCGCAAGCGACAGGTGTTTGTACAGCGTATCCACCACCAGCGAACTTTTGCCGGAGCCGGAAACCCCGGTAACGCAGGTCAGCGCGCCCAGAGGGATGCGGCAGTCTATGCCGCGCAGGTTGTGCGTGCGCACGCCGCGCAGGAGAATTTCCCCCCTCGGGATGCGGCGTTCGTCGGGCAGGTCGATGCCCATGTCCCCGCGCAGGTATTTGGCCGTCAGCGTCTGCCCCCGCTCCAGAAGTTGTTCCGGGCTGCCCTGGAACATCAGTTCCCCGCCCTGCTCGCCCGAACCGGGACCCAGTTCGATCAGCGTGTCCGCCTCGCAGATCGTGGCTTCGTCGTGTTCCACCACCAGCACGGTGTTGCCGCGCGTCTGGAGGCTGCGCAGGGTGCCGAGCAGGCGTTCGTTGTCGCGCGGGTGCAGGCCGATGGAGGGTTCGTCCAGCACATAGGTCACGCCGACCAGGCCGGAACCGAGCTGCGAGGCCAGGCGTATGCGCTGGGCCTCGCCCCCGGAAAGCGTGGACATGGCCCGCGCCAGGGAAAGATATTCCAGCCCCACGTTGACCATGAAGCCCAGGCGGTGGCGCAGTTCCTTGAGCAAAGGCTCGGCTACGGGAATCTGCCGGCCGGAGAATTCCAGTTTTTCCAGAAAAATCCGAGCCCGCTCCACAGGCAGGGAGCAGAATTGGTGGATGTTCAGATCCGCCACGCGCACGGCCAGGCTCTCGGGCCGCAGGCGCGCGCCCAGGCAGGAGGGACAGTCCGTGGATTGCCGGTAGCGCGAAAGCATTTCCCGCCAGGCGTCGCCGTACTGCATGCCCTGCTCCAGCACGGACACCACGCCCGGCCAGCGCTGCGCGGTAACGCGGGTTTCCGAACCCGTCATGCGCACGGAACCGCCGAGAATGTTGCGGCGCAGGCCGCTTGCGGGCTCCTGGGGCCTGCCTGCCTCGTCTTCCCCGTAAAAGAGCGCGGCCAGGGCATCCGCGGAAAATTCCGCCAGGGGCGCGGCGAGCGTGAAGCCGAAGCGCGCGCCCAGGGCTTCCAGAGGCTTGGCATACCTGGTGAAATGCTTGGGATTGCTCCAGGGAACGAGAGCCCCGCCGGAAAGCGAAAGCCCCTTGTTCGGCGCGATCAGCAAGGGCTCGAAATAGTCGATGCTGCCCAGGCCCGAGCAGCGCGGGCAGGCCCCCTGCGGGCCGTTGAAGGAAAAAAGCTGGGGGCTGGGGGCCGGCAGGCTGATCCGGCAATCCGGACAGGCGCATTCGGTGGAGTGAATCTGCTCGCCTGCCAAATCGCCGTCGGGAATGAGCACGATCAGCCGCCCTTCGCCGTTGCGCAGGGCCAGTTCCACGGAATCCGCCAGCCGGCCGCGCATGCCTTCCTTCACCACCAGACGGTCCACGACCAGATCGATGCTGTGGCGCTTGTTCTTGTCCAACTCCGGCACGTCGTCTATGCCCATGACCTCGCCGTTGACGCGCACACGCACAAAGCCCTCGGCCTTCAGTTTCTTGAAGCGGTCGGCGTGCGTGCCTTTCTGGCGCTCCACCAACGGAGCCAGGAGCAGAAAGCGCGTGCCCTGCGGCAGGGAGAGAATGTCGGCGATGATCTCGTCCGCGGCTCTGGCCTCGATGGGCCGCCCGCAGGTGGGGCAGTACCTGCGGCCCAGGCGGGCGTAGAAGACGCGCAAAAAGTCGTAAATCTCCGTCACCGTGCCCACAGTGGAGCGGGGGTTGCGCGCGTGGCCCTGCTGTTCCAGGGAAATGGCCGGGGAAAGCCCCTCGATGTTCTCCACGTCCGGCTTGTCCATCTTGGGCAGAAACTGGCGGGCGTAGGTGGAAAGGGATTCCACATAGCGGCGTTGGCCTTCGGCGTACACGATGTCAAAGGCCAGCGTGGACTTGCCGGAGCCGGAAGGCCCGCAGATCACGACCAGTTGATCGCGCGGGATGTCCAGGCTCAGGTTTTTCAGGTTGTGCTGCCGCGCGCCTTCAATATGGATGCAGGCATGGGTGTTTTTTTTCATAGAGTGCTTGTGTTGGATTCGCGCAAAAATTCCTCGACCAACCCGCGCGCGGCAACAAGAACCGCTTCTATCTCCTCCGGGCCGGCCTTATCCAGGTGAATGCCGCAGCACACGCATACCGCCGCGTCCAGAGCGGCCGCCGCTTTCAGGGAGAGTTCCCTGGCAGGCAGATCCTCTTTGTGCCCCGGCAGGGCAAGCACCGAGGCCGTGGCGCTGATCTTTCCGGGATCCGCGAGGCTCGGGCGCGGCGCGGCCAGGGCCGAGGCGCCGAGGTGCTCGGCATCCCCGCCCGTAAGCAGCAGGCACCAGTCCGCGCCCAGGCGCAACGCGCGCAGACGCAGGGGCCTTCCGGCCGCGGTGGTGGAATATTCGCGCACGGCGTGCATCCGATAAGAATAAGTCGTTACAGGGAAACGGCAACCAGGCTGTGGCGCTTGGCTTCGATGATGCGCACGGGCACAAGCGCGCCGGGCGCGGCCCGGTCCGCGGGCAGAACGATGTTCACGGGCACGCCGTAAGGGTCGCGGCCCTGCACGGCCGCGCCGCCGGCGGCCTGCTTGCGGCTCGGCCCTTCAAGCAGCAGCACGCTTTCCTCTTCCACCCTGTTGCGCAGCCAGGCCAGGGAAAGCTCTTCCTGAAGCTGCTGCAGGCGGACGAGCCGCTCCAGCTTCGCTTCCTTGCCGAGCTTGTCCGGCAGCAGCGCGGCGGCCGTGCCCGGCCGGTCGGAATAGCAGAAGGAAAAGGCGGACATAAAGCCCACCTGCCGCACCATGTCGAGGGTATCCTGAAAATCTTCCTCCGTCTCGCCCGGAAAGCCCACGATGAGATCCGTGGAAAAGGCCAGATCCGGCCGCGCCTCGCGTAGCGCGGCGACCAGTTCGAGATAGCGCGCCCGGTCGTATTTGCGGCCCATGCGGGCCAGCACGCGATCCGAGCCGGCCTGAAGGGGCAGATGCAGGCGCGGGCACAGCGCCTCCAGTTCCGCGAAAGCGCGCACCAGTTCCGGGGAAACGTCCTTGGGATGGGGCGTGACGAAGCGCAGGCGCGCCAGGCCCGGCAGGGCCGCCACCCGACGCAGCAGTTCGGGAAAGCCCGTTCCTTCCCCTCCCGCGTCCAGACCATAGGCGTTGACGTTCTGGCCGAGCAGAGTGATCTCTTTGGCCCCGGCGAGAAGCCGGGCGCGGCATTCCGCCAGCACGGCCTCGGGCGCGCGGGATTTGGGCCGGCCGCGCGTCATGGGCACGATGCAATAGGCGCAATAGTTGTCGCAGCCCTGCATGATGTTGACAAAGGCCGAAGGCTGGGCCTCTCCGGCATACGGGGGCCGCTCGACATAGTGTTCGGAAAAGTCGGTATGGCAGAGGCGCAGATCCGGCTCGGCCCGCAGGCGTTCGACGGCCTCCGGCACCAGGGCCATGCCGTCCCCGCCCACGATCAGCCGCACCTGGGGGAATTTGAACAGTTCCCCGCCGAGCTGCTGGGCCACGCAACCGGCCACGGCCACAAAGGCGTCCGGCCTGCGCGCGGCGCGGGAGATGCGCCCCAGGGCGGCATAGACCTTTTTTTCCGGCTTTTCGCGTACGGAGCAGGTGTTGAGGACAATCACGCCGGCCTCTTCAAGCGGGCTTTGCGTGAAGCCGCGACGCTCAAGCGCTCCGGCCAGCCAGTCCGAGTCGGCGACGTTCATCTGGCAGCCGAAAGTCATGATGTGAAAGGAAGGATGCATACGGACCAAACAGGAAGATCTATTGCTCGATATCGGAATCGCCCTCGTACATGAGCGGGGAGGAACCTTCTTCCATTTCCAGGGACTCCACCTTGTCTTCCAGCCATTCCAGCACGGCGCGGGCCGTGTGGTAGTTGAGGATGAGGCGGGAATGGATGGTGCGGGTGATGACGCGCAGATCCTCGTCAAAGGGGGCGGTTTCGTGGCCGAAGCTGCCGTCCGGCGCCACAAGGCGCTCGGAATACGGGGGCATTTTGTCGCTTTCGAGATAAAAATTCACTTCGATCTCGCCCTGGGGGTTGATGCCGCCCCAAACTCCGTGGGCGTAGCGCATGCGGGTCTCGGGATCCTGGTCGTACTCGTAGCGGATCCTCGCGGGAAAGTCGGCGTTGTTGTCCTTGCTCCGGCTCATGAAAGCTCCTTCTTCCGTCATGCGCATATCGCCGCGCCGCGCTCCCGGCGCGGCCGGCGTAAAAAGCCCCGGGTGGCGTTATTGAAGACAGTTATGCCCTGTCGCTCAGCACCACGCCCGTGATGTGCTCGGGCGCGCGCGCGACGTGGATCCTCGTCCATTCGCGCATGGCGTTTTCGCGCGCCAGATACCGTTGCGTGGAAGCCTGCATGTCCCCGACCAGCAGCGCGATATCCGCGAGCAGCGTCTTCTTGGAAGGCGCGGACTGCGGCGCGCGTGCCAGCGGATAGGTTTCGTTGGAAACGGAGGTAAAACTGCTGCTGTCCATAACCGCCGTGCCTGTTCCGGCAAGCTGCCTTTGAAGCGCTCGCGCCGGCGTTATCCGTGCGCACAGGGAATTGCGCTCTCAAGAATAACGGAAACATCTTTCGTATAGCGGACACGCGGCAATAAGTAAACCGGCGGCAGGGGCTGTTTCGGGGCAAGATCATTATAAAAAGTTGTCCTTTGGGGACCATCTTTCCGCTCTGTCGCGTGCCGTCTCTCCCCTTGACGCCTCAAGGCCTGTAAGGTAAATAGATCCGCTCATTCCCCGAAGGAGAATTTTCATGTCCAAAAGAACATATCAGCCGAGCAAAATCCGGCGCAAAAGAACCCACGGCTTCCGCGCCCGCATGAGCACCCCGGGCGGCCGCGCCGTAATCAGCCGCAGGCGCGCCAAGGGCCGCAAGCGTCTCTCCGCCTGAGTTTTTCAGCACAGTTTTTGCCGTTGCGCTTTCGCCCGCGGCAATTTCGCGGACGGCGCACAGCGTTCCGCGCCGTTGCGATATTTTTTTCGGACGCCAGGCGCGCCGGAAGAACATCGCGGGGCCTTTTCCACTCGGAATCGGCCCCGGCAATCAGGGGGCTCCGGCCGTGCTTTTCGCGCCGGAGCGGGTATCCGCATGTTGCGCACAGAGGCACGGGCCATGCGGGAAGAAGCTTTCGGCTTTTCCCGCGCGCATCGTCTGCGCAAACGCGCGGAATTCACCGCGTGCTATGATGCGGGGCAGCGTTGTTTTTCCCGCAGCTTTGCCCTTTTTGTGCGCGCACGCGGCGACGCGGGGCCCTGGCGTCTGGGGCTGGCCGTGACGCGCAAGGTCGGCAACGCCGTGCGGCGCAACCGGGTAAAGCGCATTGTGCGGGAATTTTTCCGCCTGTACGGGCGGGAAGTGCCGGCGGGCGCGGATATTGTCGTTACGGCGCGGCGTGGCCTTGATCCCCGAAACCTGACACTGGATCAGGCCGTGCGGGAACTTTTGCCGCTGATGCGTTCCCGGCGGACACGGACCGGAGAACGGTCATGAAGCGTCTTTTTATACGCAAAATCGCCGTGTTTCCCATCAGGGTGTACCAGTATTGCATTTCACCGCTGCTTCCGCCGGCGTGCCGTTTTTATCCCTCCTGTTCCTCGTATGCCGCACAGGCGATCACGCGCCACGGCATTGCGCGGGGAACGCTGCTTGCCCTGCGGCGCCTGGCGCGCTGCCATCCCTGGTCGCCCGGCGGCTACGACCCCGTGCCGCCGGCCTGATCTCACGCCCTTCAGGGGTCATACGGAGCATGTAAAAAAACATGGAAACCAAAAACGTCCTTCTTACCATCGCCATCTGCCTCGGCATCCTCTTCGGTTGGGGCAAACTTGCCGAACACATGGGCTGGGTCACAAAACCCGAACCGCCCCGGCAGACCACGCAGCAAAACGCTCCGCCCCAGGCCCCCCCGCCGCAGGCCGCGGCCGCCTCCGCTCCACTGCCCCAGGCGACGTTCACGCCTTCCGAAGGCCGCAGAATCACGATAGAAACCCCCCTGTACACGGCAGTGCTGCATTCCGGCGGCGGCGTGCTCGAATCCTTTGTGCTGCGCGACTACCGCAAGACGGTCGAGCCCGGCTCGCCCGACGTCAATCTGGTGGACGAAACCACCGCCGCCACGGCCCCTCTCGGCCTGCTCATCAACGGGCAGCCCTCCTGGAGCACCGGGCGCTGGGCCCTGGACGGGGGCGATCTCAAACTCGCCGCCGGGCAGGAGGGCACGCTGCGCCTCAGCGGCGAGGTGGACGGCCTGCGCGTGATGCGCGAGTTGACGTTTACGGCGGATTCCTATCTTATTTCCGAAAACGTGAGTTTCTCCGCGCCGGGTGATGCGGCGCGCACCGTGCGCGTGGCCTTCACCACCGGCTCCACCGCGATCGCCGTGGGCGCGGGCGGCAACTACGACCCCATGCGCGTGGGCTGGAGCCTGGACGGCAAGTTCAGCGAAGACACCAGCGCGAGCGATCTTTCCTCCAAGGGCGTGAGCGGCACGGGCAATTACGGCTGGGCCGCCGTAATGAGCAACTATTTCATGAACGCCATCCTGCCCGCGGAAACCTCGGGCCTCACCCTCAAGGGCCGTTTGCAGAACGACGTGTACCGCGTGGCCCTGGAACGGCCGGACACCGTGGTGCAGCCCGGCGCGGAAACGCGGCTTTCCCTGTCCTACTGGTACGGGCCCAAGGACCGCACGCTGCTGAAAAGCGCCCCCAACAACCTCGGCCAGAGCATAGACCTCGGCATGTTCAGCATCATCGCCGTGGTGCTCATGCAGATGCTTGATTTCTTCCACGGTTTCGTGGGCAACTGGGGCGTGGCCATCATTCTGCTGACCATGGTGATCAAGGCGCTCTTCTGGCCCCTGACGGCCAAAAGCTACAAATCGATGGAGCAGATGAAGAAGCTTCATCCCCTGATTCAGAAGATCCGGGAAAAGTACGCCGACGACAAGGAAGCCATGAACAAGGAAGTGATGGCTCTCTACAAAACCTACAAAATCAACCCCGCCAGCGGCTGCGTGCCCATTCTGGTGCAACTGCCGGTCTTCTTCGGTCTGTATCAGGCGCTGATGACGGCCATAGAGCTCAGGCACGCTTCCTTCATCACCTTTCTGCCGGGCACGCACATGCTCTGGCTGGCGGATCTCTCCACCAAAGATCCCTATTATATCACCCCCCTGATCATGGGGGCCACGATGTTCATCCAGCAGAAGCTCACACCGGCGGCGGGCGATCCCACCCAGCAGAAGATCATGATGTTCATGCCCATTGTGTTCACCTTCCTCTTCCTCAACTTCCCCTCCGGGCTTGTCGTGTACTGGCTGGTCAACAACGTTCTGTCCATTGCCCAGCAGTGGATGATGCTGCGGAAAGTGAAAGTCTAGTGCTCATTTCATAAATCGGCCGGCCGATTTATCCGGACTACCGTCCGGCAGTAAAAGCCGTTTCGTCATGAATTATGAAATGACTTTTACCCACCCCGTTTCGCAGAGGTGCATATGGAAGGTTTCAAGGAATTCCAGGGCAGGGATCTGGACGACGCGATAAGCCGGGCCTGTGCCTATTTTGATGTTCCGCGCGAAAAACTGGAACTGGATATCGTCAGGGATTCAAAATCCGGCATATTCGGCATCGTGGGGGCGCGCAAGGCCGTTGTCCGGGCACGGCGCGTTCCGGTGCGCGGCGCGTCCCTGCCCGATCTCAAGGAAGAAAGCCCGGACGAGGCCCCGGACGAAGCCGCCGAAGAACGCAAAGCCCGGCCGCTCCGCGAGGCCGCGCCGAAAAGCGCGCCCAAAAAGCCCGCCAAGGCCCCGGCCCCGGCCCCGGCCAAAAAACCCGCTCCGCCGGTTATTGACGAGGAAGATGAGGAGGGCGAAAGCCAAACCTTGTTCCTGAACAAGCTCCCGCCCGCCCCGGTCTATGAAGACATGCACATCGAACTCGGAACGCCGGACGAACCGCCGCGCCGTCCCTTCCCCGGACGGGGGAACCGCAACGGCAACGGCGCGTCCGCGCGCAAAAAGCCCGCGCCGCTTCCGGCTTCGGATCAAACCCTGTTCACGGGCAAGGATCTGGACGAGGACGCCGGGCACGAGGGCCTGCCCGAACTGCCCCTGGAAGAACTGGACGGCGAGCGCCTCAAGAGCGTTTGCCTTGAAACCGTGCAGCGCCTGGTCGAACCCGTGGTCGGACCCACGGCCTGCGAACTGCGCCTGGAAGACGGCCGCGTGCACGTGCGCGTGGACTGCGGGGAAAACTCCGGCGTGCTCATCGGCCGCGAAGGCCAGACCCTTGCGGCCCTGCAGTATCTCGCTTCGCGCATTGTCTCCCGCGCCATGAACGCCGCCGTGCGCGTCAACCTGGACGCCGGGGAATACCGGCAGCGCCAGGACGACAAGCTGCGCACCCTGGCGCTGAGTCTGGCCGCGCGGGTCAAAAAAACCGGCAAGGCTTTTTCCACACGCCCCTTGAGCTCCTACCACCGCCGCATCATCCATCTTACGCTGCAGGAGGATCCGGACGTGCAGACCCGCAGCATGGGCGAGGGCAATCTCAAGCGGGTGATCGTGCAGCGCAGGCGCTAGAGCATGCGCGCGGGCGACACCATTGCCGCGCCGGCCACGCCTCCGGCTTCCGGCGGCGTGGGCGTGGTGCGTCTTTCCGGGCCTCTGGCCAGGGCCGTGCTGAAGGGCGTGTTCCGCCCTTCCGCGCCCGGATTCACGGATTTCCGTCCCCGCATGCTGCACCGGGGCCGCCTGGTGGACGCGGAAGGCAGGACGCTGGACGACGCGCTGGCGGTCTTTATGCCCGGCCCGCGCAGTTTTACCGGCGAAGATGTGGCGGAAATCCACTGCCACGGAGGCTTGAGCCTCATTGCGGCCCTGCTTGAACGCGTGTATGAGCTCGGCGCGCGTCCGGCCGAGCCGGGCGAATTTTCCCGCCGCGCTTTTTTGAACGGGCGCATGGATCTGACCCGCGCCGAAGCCGTGGCCGAACTGATCGCCGCGCCCGGCAAAGAAGCCGTGCTGCTTTCGGCCGCCAAGCTCGACGGCCTCTTGGAGCGCCGGGTGATGCATCTGCGGGAACGCCTTGAGGATCTGCGCCTGCGTGTCTGCGCCTGCGTGGATTTTGAAGAGGAGGCCGACTGCCTGCCCCCGGATACCTTTGTGCGCGGCCTGGAAGAAATAAACGCGGCCGCGCGGGAACTGCTTGCCGGCTACCGGCGTTGCCGCGTCTGGCATGAAGGCGCGCTGGTCACGTTAGCCGGGCGGGTCAATGTGGGCAAGTCCAGCCTCATGAACGCTCTGCTGGGACGAGAGCGGGCTCTGGTGACGGACATCCCCGGCACCACACGTGATTTTCTGGAAGAACGCCTTGTGCTGGACGGCCTGCCCGCGCGTCTGGTGGACACGGCCGGCCTGCGCGAGAACGCCGACGCCGTGGAAGCGCTGGGCATGGCCGCCGGACGGCGCTGCATGGAAGAGGCGGATCTCGTCGTTCTGGTGCTGGACGGCCGGCACGGCCTGACCGGGGAGGACGCGGCCACGGCGCGTCAATACGCCGGCCGCCTGCTCATTGCGTGGAACAAGACGGATCTCGCGCCCTGCGGCCCTGAAGGAATTGCCGCCTGCGCCGGCCTGGGGCCGTTGGTCTCCGTTTCGGCCAAGACAGGCGCGGGTCTGGAGAATCTGGCAGCCGAAGCGCGCCGCCTGATCGCGGCCGCCGGCGGCGCGGGATCGATCGGATCGGACGCGGTGAGCCTGAACCTGCGCCAGGCGCGGGCGCTGGAAAGCGCTTCGGCCGAACTGGAACAGGGCGCGCGGGCCGTGCGCGCGGGTTTGCCCTATGACGTTTGCGCCCTGCACCTGGATACGGCGGGCGCGGCCCTCAGGGAAATCACCGGCCTGGACGGCAGCGACGAACTGCTGAACAGGGTGTTCGCCTCCTTCTGCATCGGCAAGTGAGGCAAGGGTTGCCGCACCCCGCGGAAAAATTTTGCGTGCGTGAAATGCCGCATTATGGTATGGTTACACAAGTATATGTCTACCTTTACCGCCTGCCGGCGGATATTCGGATCCCGATGAGCATCGCTGAACCCTACCGCCGCAAGATCCCGAGTGAGGAAATCAACGCCCTGCCCATAGTGCGCTATGAAGGGGAAATCCGCATCGTGCGTTCCGGGGAGGAACTGGACGAAGCGTTGGACCTGCTTGCGGACGAGACTCTGCTCGGCTTTGACACCGAAACCCGGCCCAGTTTCCGCAAGGGCAAAATCAACCAGCCTTCCCTGGTGCAGCTTGCGGCGGCGGACAGAATCTTCCTTATCCAACTGGCTTGGGCGCCCCTGGATGGACCCCTGGCCGCGCTGCTGGAAAATCCGCATGTGCTCAAGGTGGGGGTGGGCGTGCGCGACGATGTGCGCGAACTGCAAAAACTCCGCCCCTTTGAGCCGGCAGGCTTCGTGGATCTCGGCGCCCTGGCGCGCCGCCTCAACCTGCCCACGCAGGGCCTGCGCAACATGGCGGCCAATCTGCTTGGCATGCGCATCTCCAAGGGACCGCGCTGTTCCAACTGGAGCCTGCCCGAGCTCAGCGCCCGGCAGGTGGCCTATGCCGCCACGGACGCCTGGATAGGCCGGGAACTGTACCTGAAAATGCGCGACCTCGGCCTGCCTGTGCAGGACGCGTGATTTTCCCCCCTGCCCGCCGGAGGCGCCTCTCCGGCCGTCGGAGGCAACAATGGAAAGGAAATACCCGCCCGAACTCGGCCCCAGAATCCTGTTTTTCACCGGCGGCACGGCCCTGGCCGGAGTGAGCCGTGAGCTGGCCCGTTCCACCCACAATTCCGTGCACGTCGTCACGCCCTTTGATTCAGGCGGCAGCTCGGCCGGGCTGCGGCAGGTGCTGGACATTCCGGCCGTGGGCGATCTGCGCAACCGCCTGCTCGCCCTGGCGGACGCCGCACTGACCCCGGAAACCGTGCTTCGGCTGTGCGGCCTGCGTTTGTCCGAACAAGGGGAACGCGAAGCCCTGCTGCACGAACTGTACAACCTGGCCTCGGCCCGTTCGCCCGCCTGGGAAGGCGTTCCCCGCGTGCTGGGCGAGGTGCTGCGCCTGCATCTGCATTATTTTCTCGAATCCATGCCCCCGCACTTCGACCCGCGCGGGGCCTGCATAGGCAATCTCATGCTGGCCGGCGGCTGGCTGCATTACGGCGGAGACCTCACCCCCGCGCTCGACATGCTGGCCCGCCTGCTGCACGTGCGCGGGCTGGTGCTGCCTGTGGTGCAGGAAAATCTCCATCTGGCGGCGGAACTGGCAAACGGCGATCAGGTGGTGGGCCAGCACCGCATCACTTGCCGCAACGCCCCTCTGCCCGCGCCCGTGCGCCGACTTTTCCTTACCCGGCAACGGCCGGAAAGCGCGCTTCCACCGGCGGAACGCATGCCGCGCGTCTCCTCGCTTGTGGCCACCTACATACGCGCGGCGGATCTCGTCTGCTACCCGATGGGAAGTTTCTATACCAGCGTGCTGGCCAACCTGCTGCCCGTGGGCGTCGGCCAGGCCGTGTCCAGAGCCGGCTGCGCCAAAATCTACGTCCCGAACAGCGGCACGGATCCCGAGCAGGCGGGCCTTTCGGTGGCGGATTCCACGGCGCTTATTCTGCGCACGCTCCGACGCGACGCCGGAGCCGGGACCGACGTAAGCAGGCTGCTGAACCTGGTGCTGGTGGACGGCAAACACGGCACCTACCCGCACGGCATCGACGTGGAAGGCATTGAGGCCCAGGGCGTGGCCGTGACGGATCTGCCTCTGGTGCGGGCGGACGATGCGCACCGCCATATTCCCGAGGCCGTAACCGGGGCGCTTCTGTCTCTGGCTCATTGAAAAAAAACCGCCGGACAACGACGAAGCCGCCGCAACATGGGCCATGCTGCGGCGGCAGTATTCGTGGCCTTGTGTTTCGGCATGGTCACGAGGAAAGCTGAAGTGCTCCGCCGATTTCAGCCGCGTTCCCCGGATTGAGCGGGCCGTGCGGGCTTCTTGGCGGGAGCGGCTTTTTTTGCGGGCGCGACAGGCCCGGCCGCGGGCTTTTTCACCAGATCCGACAGGGCCAGGATGGTATTGGGATAGATGTCGATGTGGTTGTAGGTGCGCAGCACCTTGTGCTGTTCTTTTCGGGTAAGGCCGGGCTTCCAGCCGTGCCTGGCCAGATAGTTGGCCACGCTGGCTATGGCGTCGCTCATGGTGAAGAGGTCTATTTTGCCGTCGCCGTCGCCGTCGGCCCCATAGGGCACGATGTTGGTGGGCATGAACTGGGAATAACCGATGGCCCCGTAATACGAGCCGGGAATCTTCGTCATGTCCAGCCTGTTTTCACGCGCGTACACCACCAAGGCTTTCACTTCCTTGTAGGCCCAGTCGCTGCGCTTGCGCATCAAATCTTCTATCCAGTCCAGGCGTTGATCGGCATCGGGCAATTGGGCGACCCAATCGGGGATCTGCCGGGGATCCTTGGAAATCGCCATGCTGGCCAGGGTGTGCAGGGCGTTGTTGCCGCCCCCGATGGCCGTGCCCAGTCGCGTTTCCACAAAAAGCAGAGAAACGAGAATTTCCGGCGGAATGCCGTGCAGGCGTTGCGCGCGCTCGAAATACGAAGGATTGGCCGCCAGAAAATCGCGGCAGCGCTTCGCGTTGGCCTCGGTGACCACGCCTTTGTACACGGCCGGTTTTTTGGGCGGCGCGGGCGGCGCGGAAAGATCGGGAGGGGGGCGCAGAAAGGTTTTTCTATAGATTTCGCGTACCTTTCTGCCCATAGGATCCTGGGTCATGGAAGGGCCCAGAGCCACAAAATAGGCGTCCACGTCCGGCCCGGTAATGCCTTCCTGATCCAGGCGCTCGAGCAGGGGCAGCCAAAGCGGCGCTATGGCTGGATCGTGCCTGATATGCGGGTCGGCGTCGGTCGCGGGCCTGTGCTGCGTGCAGGCCGTCTGCGCGCCCAGGCAGAGGACGAGGACGAGAACGGTCACGCTTGAAAGACGAAACATGGTGCCCTCCGGCGCGCGTCGAGAGATTCCGCTCCGGGCCGGAGCGCGGACGCTCCGGCCTGAAACGCATTGCGGATAAAGAGTCCGAACGGAGCGTGGGCGCCCTAGGCCAGATCCTGGAGCACCCAACCTACCCTGCCCATGATGCGCTCGGGCAGAGCTTCGGCGGGCACACAGTTTTCGGGGTAGCCCTCGGCGTCCGAGCGCAGCAGCCAGCACTGGCGGTCGCTGTCGAGGAAGAGGCGCTTGATCACCAGGCCCTCATGATCGTCGCGCAGCACGAAGACGCTGCCGGAAAGAGGCCGCAGATCGGCGGTGTTCACGCCCAAATAGGCGCCGCGCTGGAGCGTCGGAGCCATGTTGTGCGCGCTCATGCGCAGAACCAGCACATCCGGCCCGGCAAAGCTCAGCGGCAGGGAAATCTTTCCCACGGCGCTGAGATCTTCCTGAAGGCCGGCCGTGCCCCCGGGCCGGCAGTACATGGAATAGACGGTGACAATGGCGCTTTTGGCCGCGGGATTGCTGTAGTGCGCGGGTTCTTCCATTACGCCCGCGCTGGGCAGTTCGCGCGGCATGTAGCCCTGTTCCGTGCGCAGATACATGGGGCCTGTGCCGTGGCGCAGCCAATCCGGGCTCAATCCGAATTTTTCAAAGAGTTTCATGTACCAGTCGGATGGTACGGAATTGCGGCGTTTGGCATCGGAAATGCTTGACTGCCGTATTTCGAGAACATTTGCCAGTTCAATCTGAGTGCGGGTGTTCGTGGCAAACTGAATACGTCGATATGCTTCTGCAAACGAGGCCATGGGCCTTTCCTTTCCCTAAAACTGAATATGATAAATAAAATTGTTGCCGTCATCAGCGGAGAGATTTCAACAACGGGTCATCCTGAGTAATCACGATACGAGAATTTTGTTTTAATGATTTGCGCAAAGTCTCCAAACCACGTTGAAATTCAAAAAAATCCGCGGATTTGCCGAATGCTTCGGCATAGATGCGCGCTGCTTCGCCGTCGCCTTCGCCCCGGATGATTTCGGCCTTGCGGCCGGCTTCAGCCAGTTCGACGGCGCGTTGGCGATCCGCGTCAGACCGAATACGCGCGGCTTCTTCTCCTCCTTCAGAACGGTATTGTTTGGCTTGGCGTTCGCGTTCCGCGCGCATGCGTCCAAAAATGGCGCGCGCGTTTTCCGAGGGCAGATCCGTGCGCTTGATGCGCACGTCCACCACCTTCACGCCGAAGCCCTTCATGAGATCCGCCACTTTGCGGGTAACCATGTCCATAATGGCGGCCCGCTGGGTGGAAACAACCTCGGCCAGGGTATAGCTTCCGACCAGGGCCCGCAGTTGGGAATACACCACGTCGTCCAGGCGGGCCTGGGCACCGGGGATGGTACGCATGGTGCGGTAAAACTGCAAAGGATCTTCTATGGACCAACGAGCGTAGTTGTCGAGCACGATGGCCTTTTTATCCACGGTAAGCGCCTCGGCGGAGCGGGCGTCGTAATCCAGAATGCGGGCGTCGAAATAGATCACGTTCTGGATAAAGGGCAGCTTGAAGTGCAGGCCCGGCATGTACACCTTGTCCAACGGCTCGCCGAGTTGCAGTACCAGCGCCTTCTGCGTCTGGTGCACGGTAAAGACGCACTGACTGCCCAGGGCCAGCAGGATGACCAGGGTAAGGCCGATGATAAGGGGGGAGCGCTGCTGCATGTCAGTTCCCTCCCTTTTGCGCGGCGGCGGGGCGGGGATTTTTTTTGCCCGTGACGTCGAAAGGCAGCAGCGGCAGCGTGCGATCCGCCGTGCCGGGCGGGAGAATGATCTTTTCTATATCCGGCGACGCGAGAATGTCTTCTATCGCTTCGTAGTACAAGCGTTTTTTTGTCACATCTCTGGCCTTTTCATATTCCGCCAGCACGGCCAGAAAACGCCCGGCCTCCCCTTCGGCGCCGCGGATGCGCGTTGCCTTGTAGGCCTGGGCCTGATTGAGTATCTCCGCGGCCTGACCGCGCGCCCTGGGCAGAAGTTCGTTGCGGTAGGCTTCGGCCTCGTTGATGATGCGGCTTTTGTCTTCGCGGGCGCTGGCCACATCCTTGAAGGCCTCGATGACGTCCTGGGGCGGATGCACATCCTGAAGCTGCACGGCGACGACATGCACGCCCACTTCATAGCGGTCGAGAATGCGCTGCAGCAGTTCTGTCGCGTCGCCCTGGATTTTCAGCTTGCCGTCGGTAAGCGCGGAGTCGATCTGGCTCGTGCCGATGACCTCGCGCATGGCGGCCTCGGCCGCGTTGCGCACCACGGCCGCCTGGTTGGTAACCCGGAAAAGGTATTCCACCGCGTCCCGTATCTTGTACTGCACGCTGAACTGCACGTTGACGATGTTTTCGTCTCCGGTGAGGGTGGCTGCTTCCTCATGCACCGAGCGCACCTGTCCCTGCTGGAAGGTGTTGCTCTTGGCGGTGGAGCGGAACCCCACCTCCACGCGCTGGATCTGCGTCACTTTCGGGGTATAGACGGATTCGACCGGAAAGGGTATGTGGTAGTGCGGCCCGGGGGGCACGGAACGGTTGTATTCGCCGAAGCGCAACACCACGCCTTCCTCGTCCGGCTCGACAATATAGATGCCGGAGAGCATCCAGAGGATGACGAGCCCCCCGACGATCCACCAGATGCCCTTGCCGCCTGGGTTTGCGAATTCGCGAACTTTGCGGAGGGGATCCGGCGGCAGGCCGCCGAAATCTCTGCGGCGGGGCGGTTCGTTGTCGTCGCCGCCGAAATCCCTGTTCCCGCCGCTGTTGCCGCGGGACTGCCGTTGCCGTTTTTCCTGAAGTTTATCCCAATCCCAATTCATAATGATACAAATATGGCACTTTGCACGCAAAGGTCAAGGACAGAAACGCGAAAAAATACACCTCCGAATATATTTTCTCCTGTTATTCCCATTTTTTCCCCTATTTTATAACGAAATCTCCAAGGAGCCGCCGGTGAACCGAACCGACATTTTCCGCGCCTACGATATCCGGGGCATAGTGGACAAAGATTTTGACGCCGTCTGGGTGGAGCGTCTGGGCAAGGCCTGCGCGGCCCGGTTTCTGGCGCGCGGCAAACAACGCGCCGTAATCGGACGTGATTGCCGCCCCTCCTCGCCCCTGTTCGCGGAAGCCTTGAGCCGGGGCCTGACCGGGGCCGGCGTGGATGTGGTGGATATCGGCATGGTTCCCACGCCCGTGCTCTATTTCGCGGTCAAAGACCTCGGCACGGAAGCCGGCGTGATGATCACGGCCAGCCACAATCCGCCGCAGTACAACGGCTTCAAAATCTGGTCGGGGCCGTCCACGCTTTACGGGGAGGAATTGCAGGATCTGCGCCGCCTGTTCGAGCGGGGAATTTTCCCGAGCGGGCAGGGCCTTGTAAGCCGGCTCGACATCCTGCCCGCCTATGTGGAGGCCGCGTGCGCCGGCCCGCGCCTTACCCGGCCCGTCAAAATCGTGGTGGACGGCGGCAACGGAGCGGGCGGCCCGGCCTGCGTGGCCGCGCTCACGCGCCTGGGCGCGGAGGTTGTCCCCCTCTATTGCGAGCCGGACGGCAACTTTCCCAACCACCACCCCGATCCCACGGTGGAAGCCAACATGCGGGATCTGGCGGCCAGGGTCGCGGCGGAAGGCGCGGATCTCGGCGTGGGGCTTGACGGCGACGGCGATCGCCTGGGCGTGATCGACCCTTCCGGCCGGCTGCTCAACGGCGACGAGCTGCTTGCGCTGTACGCCCGCGAACTGCTGCTGCGCAAACCCGGCAGCCGCATCATCGCGGACGTCAAATGCTCCGACCGCCTGTTCAACGATATCGGGGCGCGCGGCGGGGAGCCGGAAATGTGGATTACCGGGCATTCCGTGATCAAGGCCCGCATGCTCGAAACCGGCGCGGAACTCGCCGGCGAGCTTTCCGGCCACATGTTCTTTGCCGACGGCTGGTACGGCTTTGACGACGCGATTTACGGCGCGGTCCGCCTGCTGCGCGTGCTCGAAACGCTCGGAGAACCCCTTGCCGCCCTGCCCGGCTGGCCGACGGCCTTTTCCACCCGCGAAGTCCAGCTTCCCTGCTCCGAGGAGCGCAAGGCCGCCGTGGTTGAATACGCCCGCGAACATTTCGCGGCCCGCTACCCCGTGGAGCGCATAGACGGCGCGCGCGTGCGCTTTCCCCACGGCTGGGGGCTGGTGCGCGCCTCCAACACCCAGCCCGTGCTCGTGCTGCGCTTTGAGGCCGACAGCCCCGAACATCTGGCGGAACTGCGCGAAGAAATGGAGGGAGCCATCCGGCGCCGGCTGGAGCAACAGTCGTGAATGGGGTGCCCGTCGTCTTCTGCGTGGACGACAATCCCCGCTATCTGCCCATGCTGCTCGTGGCCGTGCGCTCCCTGCGGCGCGTGCGCGGGGAAGACGCTCCCTGCCTGTGCGTCTACGCCGGCTCGGATGCCGCTCTTCTCCATGCCCTGGAGGCGGAACGCATCCCCTGCGCCCGCTACAGCCCCATACTGGATAAAGAGACCATCCCCGCACAGTTCCACCGGGCCATCGGGGCCTTTCTCAAGCTGGAGCTTGCCCTGGTGCCGGAACTGGCGCGGCATTCCCGCTGCCTCTATTGCGACGTGGACGTGCTGTTCCTGCGCCCGCTCGACGAACTCCTCAGCCGTACACCACGTATCATGGCCATGGCGCGCGAGCAGACCGCGCCCTTTTTCCATGAATGCGAAAAACTCGGCTACACCTGGCGGGGCAACGAATACACCGTGCCCATGCCCTTCCCCATCTGGACGTTCAGCAGCGGCGTTGTGCTCTTCCACCTCGAGCATCTGCGCAGACACGATCATATCCACAATTTTCTGGCTTTCTGCGCCCAGAACCTGGAGCGTATCGGCAACCTCGATCAATCTCTGCTCAACTATTTTTTCGGCAAGCGCATAGAAAGGCTCGAAGACCGCTGGAACTGCCCCCCCTACCGCCACATGGCGGCTCAACAGGGGCACATCATCCACTTCCACGGTCCCAAACCTTGGGAAGTGCGCCGCCCCCTCTGGGAAGATCTGCGCATCCACGACTTCCACCCCCTGCGCGCGCAGTGGAAATCCTT
>JAVBNZ010000072.1:0-43743 GCA_031551145.1 Desulfovibrionaceae bacterium
TGTTGTACTTGATCACCGTGTCGCCCACGGCGAAATCCTTCAGCGCCACTTTGTGCCCGATGGGAATGTCGCTCAGGATCTTGAAGGTGATCATTTTATCTTCCTGCATGATCCACCCGTTGCATTCCGTTCCGGCTTTCAGGCCTTCCACCACTACCACGCCGACTCCGTCGACTTCTTCGTGGACTACAAAATCAATGGACATAGTCGCTCCTGAGTAGGTTGCTCCAATGCTCTTCGGGAACCATTCCCCGCCGGTGTTTCCCGGCGCATCCTTTATTCGGATTCCAACGCAAAATGGAAGCCTGAAACGCTTCGCATTCCGGCGCGACGCCTTGTCGCGCATTCCGGTTCCGGACAAAGATCCGCAACAGGCCTTGCCCGGAATTTGGAATACGCCCCGACGGAACGAGTCCGTATATGGGCATCTTCCGAAAAACAGCATTCCGCAAGAAAAAAAGGCCGGCCAGCCGGTCGTCCCTCTTGCGGCTGCTGTGTTTTGCGTTCCTATTGCAAGGAGCATTCCATTTTTATCGGCGCATATTTTCAGCTTCCGTATCAAGGAGATATCGCCCATCTTTTTCTTTGCGCCCGGCCTTGCCGAAAAAATTTATGCCCGTATATAGACAATATGCCTATATACGGGCATAGTCCCCGCAACGGAGCCCTCAATGAAAAGCCTTACCGACACCGCCTGCCAGCGAGCTTCCGAACTTGGCAAAAAACTCATGGCGGCACTTACGGCGCGCGCCACCCGCAAACTGTTTTTCAGCACCCTTTCGCGTCTTTTGCAGGAGCAGTTCCACTTCGACCGTCTGTGCATCAACCTGTACGACCAGCAGGGCGAGATGCTTACCTATTTCACGGCGGCCGAAGGCACCATCGTCAGCACCCTGTCCCCGGTGCGCCCGGCGGAAGCGGCCAGCACCGTGGCCGGGCACGTCATCGCCACGCGCAAGCCCGTCATCATCACCGACTTTGCCCAGCATTTTTCCGAGTCCTCCGTCCATCCCATAGCCGAGGCCGGACTTACGGCCACCATGGCCTTTCCCCTGGTGCTGGACAACGAAATCATCGCCACCCTGCACTGCTCCTTCGCCCGGAAGCCCGAGGACATCTACGGCATCACCTCGTTTTTGCTGGAACTGTCCCCCATCGTGGCCACCTGCCTGGGCGCCATTCTCAGCCTTGAGCGCACCCGCAACGAGGCCAGCCTTGCCATGCAGCCCCTGCTGCCCCTGGACCCCGACGACATCATCATCTGCCACAGCCGCCGTATGCGCGAAATCATGCGCAGGGTGGACATGATGGCCAAACTGAATATCCCGGTGCTGCTGCTTGGCGAGACAGGCACCGGCAAGACCCTTATCGCCCAGCACATCCACCGCCGCAGCACGCGCAAGGACGGCAACTTCGTCAAGGTCAACTGCCCTTCCCTGCCCGGCACCCTTTTTGAAAGCGAATTGTTCGGCCACGCCAAGGGGGCCTTTACCGGCGCGGCCAACAAACGCATAGGCCGGTTTGAGCTGGCGCACGGCGGCACCCTGTTTCTGGATGAAATAGGCGAACTGTCGCCCGAGATGCAAAGCAAGCTGTTGCAAGTGCTGGAGGATTCCAGTTTTGAGCGGGTGGGGGAAAGCGTCTCGCTGGCCGTCGACGTGCGCATAGTGGCCGCCACCAACGTCAACCTGGGGCAGGCCCTGTCCCAGGGCCGCCTGCGGGCCGACCTGTTTTACCGGCTTTCGCCCTGCACCATCGAGCTGCCCCCCCTGCGCGAACGTCCCGAGGACATCGCGCCCCTTTTCGCCGCCCTGTCCTCCCAGGCCGCCGCGCGCCTGGGCCTGCCTCCCGCCAAATTTCCCTCCGCCCTTGTCGCCCCTTTGCTTGAATACGACTGGCCGGGCAACGTCCGCGAACTGCGCAACCTGGTCAGCCGCCTGCTTATCCACGGCAGCGAAGGAAGACCCCTGACCCCGGCCCTGGTGGAGGACGTCTTGCGGGAAAGCCGGGCCCTGGCCGGAGCGAACCGGGCGCCCTCCGATGCCGCAATAAACCGTCCGGCATCGGGCGGCACGCCGGGAGCGTCTTTTTCCCCGCGCTCCGAAGATGCGCCGGAAGCCCGCGGCTCCGGCACGGCGGCCTTTGCCCCGGTGGAACGCGCCGCCCGCCGCAGGACCGTTGCCGAAGAGGAAGACTTCCTCCCCGCCACGCTGGCCGAAATGGAACGCCGCCACATTGTGCGGACCCTGGAGCGGACCGGGGGCGTCATCGCCGGGCCGGGCGGGGCCGCCGCCCTGCTGGGCATCCCCCGCTCCACCCTCCAGCACCGTATGCGCAAGCTGGGCATCGGCTAGCTGAGCGAATTACCATTGAAAATGTTTATTTGCTCTGGCGGCGGGAACCGCCGCCCGCCGCGCAGGCGTAAGCGAAACTTGTTTCGCCGTTAAGCGCCGGAGCGAGCGTCTCAAAGGTAATCTGCTCTATGCGGTACCTTGATCCGCCGAAGGCTCGCGGCAAACCGACCCACGACAAAAGGCCCTCCGGCGCGCGCCGGAGGGCCTTTTGTTGCAGCTAAGCGTACTGGAAATTAGTACTTGGGCTTGCCGACCTTGAACTCGTCGCGGCGGTTCTTGGCCCACGCGGCTTCCCCGGTGCCCTGCACGGCGGGGTGCAGCTTGCCGAAGCTGACCATTTCCATCTGGCCGGCGGGAACGCCGAGGTTCAAAAGAAATTCGTAAGCGGCGCGGGCGCGGCGCTCGCCAAGGGCAAGGTTGTATTCTTCGGTGCCGCGTTCGTCGCAATGGCCTTCAATGGTCACGCGCAGCTGCGGGAACTGCTTCATGACGGCGGCCTTCTGGGTCAGCACGTTTTTGGATTCGGCCTTCAGATCGTAACGGTCATACTCGAAGTAGATGATGCCGTTGGTGATCTGCATGGCGGCCTGTTGTTCGGCGGCCGTCATGGCGGCGTCGCCGCCGGGGGTCTGGTCGTCGGTTTTTTTGGCGCAGCCGAAACCGGCCAGCAGCATCAGAGCAAGGGCCATAAAAAGCCCGGTGCGCAATACTTTGTTCATGATTTCCTCCTAAAGCAGCTTGTAAAAAGGGTTGTTTGCAGGCCTTCCTTCCCGTCGCGCCGGACAACGGCAAAAACCTCTCCGGCGCCAGGGATGTGCTATCTCTATCCTTACTTTTGAATTTGTCAAGCGAATTGGAACTAGCTGGAAGAAGAAGTTATATAAATTATCCCATTGCCGCCCGGAATGTGTTTTGTAACGCGCAGCACAGAGGCCGGCTTTCCATACATGCCTCAGGCGGAAGCCGCCCCCCGGATTCCGGGCCGTTCTTCCCGGCCGCCGGAAAATGCCCTTTCCGGGGCGGGCGGTTTTTTCAACAATTCTTCCCGGCCGCCGGAAAATCACCCTTCCATGGCTTTTTTCAGCCATTCCTTAATTTCGCGGGTGGGGGCGAAAATGCCTTTCAGGCTGCCGTTTTCCTCGCGCAGGCCCGGCAGCAGAAAATCGGGCAACGGCACGCTGACCAGGTCCACGGCCTTTTCCGAATTGCGCTCCACCAGCCGCACCACCGGAGCGGCTTCCCAGGTGTCCACCACGAAATAGCGGGACACGTCCTCCTTGGAGCGCACCGGCGGGTATTCCGCATGCCAGTCGTTGTTGCCCCACTCCAGGTACATGGTTACGGCGTGCTCCGGGGTGAGGTTCCAGTCAATATCCAGGTGGGCAAAGGGCTTGAGGACTTCCATAATCCGCCTCCCGAACCGCCGCGCCCGCCTTTCCGTCCTGCCTCGGCGGGGACGGAAAGGGGCGCGGCCGCCGGCATGTTTTCGTTACGATCGCCGTCCGCGCCCGGCTTTGTTTTGCGCGGAATGGCCGAGGCAAGGGTTTGCCGGCTGATTATTACACGGCGGCGCGCTTTTTTAAAGAGGATTTACGAAATGACTTCTGATAATTTCATACGTCGCCCATTGGCCGATTTATGGGGCTCGCTTGCCGGGATACTCTATTTTTCCTGAATCTTGACGATTTCGATGGCAAAGGTAAGGCTTTTGCCGGCCAGGGGATGGTTGCCGTCAAGTTCCACTTCCTTGTCCGTCACCTTTGAAATCACCACGTCAACTTCGCCCTCGTCGGTGGAGATCTGCAGTTCCATGCCCACTTCGGGGGTGATTTCGTCGGGCACTTCCGAACGGGGCACCACCAGCACCATATCGTCGCTGCGCTTGCCGTAGCCTTCCTCCGGCGGAATGGTCACCGTGACCGTTTCTCCGGCGCCGCGACCGGTGACGGCCTTTTCAAAGCCGGGGATAAGCATGCCCGCCCCCAGCACGAATTCCAGAGGCTCGCGGCCTCGGGAAGAATCGAACTGCGTGCCGTCGTCAAGAGTGCCGGTGTAATGGACAAAAAGGGTGTCGCCTTTTTTTGCCGCCATATAATCTCCTTAAAAAGCGGGCGCATGTGCGCCCCGTTGCGCGGCACAATCCGGGGGGAACGTGCTTTTCGCGGTGCTGTCGGGCCGGAAAAACGGCGGACGGAACAGCCGTCTGCCGTGGCTGTTGACAAAGTCCCCTTTGGCAACAGCCCGCCGCAAAGGCGCAGGCGGCATTCATTGCCGCCGTTAAGCGCCGGAGCGGGCGTGCCTTTACAAACCCCGGCCTTGCGGGGTTTGTCGTCAATCTGGACGGACGAAACAGCCGTCCGCCGTTTGCATACCATGCGCATGCGCCCCGCAAATGTCAACGCCACAGCAACGGTGCGGTTTGCCGTAATACCGCGCCAGGCCTGTTTTTCCCCCGGGTCATGGACCAAAGGGTCCGCTCCCCTCCGGAAAAATCAGCGCGCTCCTCGTCCGACGGCAAGCCGCACCGTTACCGGAGCGCCTGAATGGACAGGGCCGTCCGCGCGGACAAATCTTCCCACCGGACGGGATGAAAGATTACGGGTGCTCCGGATGAGGATTCCCCCGCGCTCCGGCGCGCGCCGCTTCCCGCTCTCTGGCCTCGGCGCGGATTTCCTCCCGCGCCTGTTCCCAGGGATACTCGGCAAAACCGGTCCCGGCGCGCGAAGGGACGACGCCAACCTCGCTTCCCGGGCCGTCCAGGCTGTCACGGTGCACGCGAACGGCCACAACCGCCACCTGCCGCCCCCCGGCCCCCTCCTCGGTCCCTTCCACGGCCCGCTCCCCGGACCATTCGCCCGGTTGTTCCCCGGAGCCGGAGCGGCCCCCGGCCTGTTCCCCGGTTCGGCTTCCGTATTCCTCGGCGCAGCGCACGGCCCGCGGCGAGTAGGAGGCCACAAGGGCGGCCGCGCTCCGCACGGCGTCGTTGTCCCATTCCCGCCCCCAAAAGCGCCCCAGGGCCACCGGGCCGGGAAAATCCCGCACCTTGAACAGCAGGTCCCCGGGCCTGGCAAGCTCCATCAGGGCGTCGTTGTCGGCCTGATTACGGCCCACGGTCAGCCAGGCGGTGGCTGCGGCAAAGCGCCAGAACTGCCGCCCCGTGTTGGCCAGGGAAAAGTCGTCCGCGCGCGCCCCCGGCGCGTGGCGCAGCACCGGCCAGTACGAGCGGGCGTTTTCCTGTTCCGCCAGGCGGCAGCCCCCGGCCGGGGTGGGAATTTCCGTAATGCCCATGCGCCCCGCCAGGGCAAGCTGATCCTTGCGGCCCCGGCCGTATATGCCCAGCAGGCGTTCCCGGTCCACCAGCCCGGCAAGCTCGGCCTGCGTAGGGTCCAGGCGCAGGGCGGAGAGGGGCCGCAGCAGCAGTCCCTTGATTCCGGCGTCGCGGGCAATGACGTTCAGGGTGTCGCGGCGCTGGGACATGGGGCGCTGGCCCAGCACCTCGCCGGAAACAACGCAGCAGGCTCCGGTTTCCTCCAACAGGGCGCGGGCGCGGCGCATCATCAGAATTTTGCAGTCCACGCAGGGGTTAAGCACGCTGCCAAAGCCGTACACGGGACGCTTTGCCAGCATGGACGCGAACTCTTCGCCCACGTCCACAGTCCGGATGTCCAGGCCGTAGACCCGCCGCCAGCGGGCCACCCGCTCCGGCTTGCCGAAAAAGGGCGAGACAAAGTGCAGGCAGGTCACGGCAACGCCCTGCTCTTCCATGACCTTGGCGGCCAGAATGCTGTCCAGGCCGCCGGAAAACAGCGCCAAAGCGCGGGGTGGGGATGTATGCATGGACATGGGAACTACCGTCAGCGGTAAGGAAAGGCAAGCGAAAAGGAGATGACTTCGGGCCGGTATTCTGATACGGAAATCTCCTTTATCCGCCTTTGATCCCACCACCCACGGAGACCCCGATGGCCAAAAAACCCGTTCTCAGCCCCGAAGAAATCCGCGCCGAGGCCCTCGCCACCGCCCTTACCACCATCGAGCGCAAGCACGGCGCGGGCGCCATCATGAAACTTTCCGACAAGACCCACGTGAACCTGCCGGTCATTCCCACGGGTTCCATCGGCCTTGACCTTGCCCTGGGCGTGGGCGGCATCCCCCGGGGCCGCATCTCCGAAATTTACGGGCCGGAATCCTCGGGCAAAACCACCCTGACCCTGCACATCATCGCCGAAGCGCAAAAACTGGGCGGCACCTGCGCCTTTATCGACGCCGAACACGCCCTGGACATCGCCTATGCCAAGCGCCTGGGCGTGAACACCGACGAACTGCTCATCTCGCAGCCCGACTTCGGCGAGCAGGCCCTGGAAATAGCGGACCTTCTGGTGCGCTCCGGCGCGGTGGATCTGGTGGTCATCGACTCTGTGGCCGCCCTGATTCCCCAGGCGGAGCTGGAAGGCAACATGGGCGAAACCCAGGTGGGCGGCCAGGCCCGCCTTATGTCCCACGCCCTGCGCAAGCTTACCGGCTCCATCCACAAGTCGCGCACCGCCGTCATCTTCATCAACCAGATCCGCATGAAGATCGGCGTCACCGGCTACGGCAGCCCGGAAACCACCACCGGCGGCCACGCCCTGAAGTTTTACGCCACCATCCGCCTGGACATCCGCAAGATCCAGACCCTCAAGGACAAAGAGGAAAGCTTCGGCAACCGCACCCGGGTCAAAGTGGTCAAAAACAAGGTGGCCCCGCCCTTCCGCACCGCCGTCTTTGACATTTTGTACGGCACGGGCATTTCCCGTACCGGCGAAATCATCGACCTGGGCGCGGAAGCGGGCATTGTGGAAAAAAGCGGCGCATGGTTCTCCTTTGAAAAGGAACGCCTGGGACAGGGCAAGGAAAACGCCCGCGCCCTGCTGGACGAAAACGAGGAACTGCGCCTGACCATCGAAAGAAAAATTATCGAGCACCTCGGCATGAACCCCGAAGCCCTGCTGAAAGTCGAAGCCGATATCGACGACGGCGAACCGGCGGCTATTGACGATTAGGCAAAGGGCGTCTTTTCCCTCCATGCGGCGTCAGGCTTCGTTTTTGCTCCGGGGGCGGGGCCGAAGAGCCCAGCCCCCATCGCAAAAACTTGCCTTCCTTGCCTGGACCGAAAATGCACCCCTTTGCCGGAGCTGATGCCGAATTGATATGAAACCCCGTTGCAACCCAATCCAAAAGGTTTTGGGGGAAAGGGGAGGGGCGCGCGGTGGCCCGCGCCTGCCCGCCCAGCCCCCCCCCCCCCCCCCCCCCCCCCCCCCCCCCCCCCCCCCCCAAACTCTCCCCTTCCTCCCCCTGTCTCCCCAGGAGTGTTCCAGTGCTGACAACCAACGACATACGGCGGCGTTTTCTGGCTTTTTTCCAGGCTAACGGGCACGAGGTGGTGCGTTCCTCTTCGCTGGTGCCCAGGGACGATCCAAGCCTGCTGTTCACCAACGCGGGCATGGTGCAGTTCAAAAAGATCTTCCAGGGCCAAGAAAAGCGCGCCTACTGCCGGGCCACCACCTCGCAGAAGTGCCTGCGCGTGGGCGGCAAGCACAACGACCTGGAAAACGTGGGCAGAACGGCGCGCCACCATACGTTTTTTGAAATGCTGGGCAACTTTTCCTTTGGCGACTATTTCAAGGAAGATGCCATCAAGTTCGCCTGGAAGTTTATTACGGACGAGTTGGGCCTGCCCAGGGACAAGCTGTACGTCACAGTCTTTCTGGACGACGACGAGGCGGCGGACCTGTGGCTGAAGCATACGCAGATCCCGGCCGAGCGCGTTCTGCGCATGGGCGAAAAGGACAACTTCTGGAGCATGGGCGACACCGGTCCCTGCGGCCCCTGTTCCGAAATTCTCATCGACCAGGGCGAGCACATGCGCTGCGGCCCCGACTGCGGCATAGGCAAGTGCGACTGCGACCGTTTTCTGGAGATCTGGAACCTGGTCTTCATGCAGTACAACCAGATCGAGCCGGGCCGGCGCGAGCCGCTGCCCCGGCCCAGCATCGACACGGGCATGGGGCTTGAGCGCATCGCCGCCGTGTGCCAGGGCGTGCACTCCAACTACGACGGGGACCTGTTCACCAGCATCATCCAGCGCGCCTGTTCCCTGGCCGGGGTCACATACAAGAAAAGCGCGCCCGACACCGACGACACGGACACCGCCCTGCGGGTCATCGCCGACCACAGCCGGGCCATGGCCTTTATGGTGGCCGACGGCATCATGCCCTCCAACGAGGGGCGCGGCTATGTTCTGCGCCGCCTGATCCGCCGGGCCTACCGCTTCGGGCGGCTCATCGGCATGCCCCCGGCCTTTTTGCACAAGACCGCCGACACCGTGTCGGAGCGCATGGGCGAGGACTTTCCCGAGCTGGCGGCCTCGCGCGAGTTCATGAACCGCGTGATCCGCGAGGAAGAGGAGCGCTTCGAAAAAACCCTGGACAAGGGCCTGGCCCTTTTGGAAGAAGAAATCGCGGGCCTGGTTCCGGGCTCCGCCCTGTCGGGCGAGGTGGCTTTTCGCCTGTACGACACCTACGGCTTTCCCCTGGATATCGTCAACGACGTGTGCGAGAAGCGCGGGCTGAAGGTGGACGAGGCGGGCTTCAAAACCCATATGGCGGAACAGAAGCAACGCGCCAAGGCGGCCTGGAAAGGCTCCGGCGAGTCCGACATCGCGGGCCGCTTCGCCGCCCTGCTGGAGGAAGGCCTGCAAAGCTCCTTCAACGGCTACGACCGCCTGGAAGGCGAATCGCGCATCATCGCCCTGCTGAACGCCGAAGGCGACCGCGTGGAAGTTTTGAAAAACGGCGAGTCCGGCTACCTGGTTTCCGGGTCCACCCCCTTTTACGGGGCCTCGGGCGGGCAGGTGGGCGACACGGGCGCTTTGCGCTGCGACCTTGGCGCGGCCGAAGTCACGGACACGCTCAAGCCTTCCGCCGACCTGGCCGTGCACCACGTGCGCGTCACGGAAGGCGTTGTCCCCCTGGACGCGGAAATCACGCTGAAGGTGGAAGAAGGGCCCCGCCTGGCCTCGGCCCGCAACCACACCTGCACCCACCTTTTGCACGCCGCCCTGCAGGCCGTTCTGGGCGGGCACGCCCGGCAGGCCGGATCGCTGGTCGGCCCCGACCGCCTGCGCTTTGACTTCAACCACATCAGCGCCATGACGGCGGAAGAACTGGCCGAGGTGGAACGCCGCGTCAACGCCGCCATCCTGGCCGACCGGCCCCTGGCCGTCAGCCACTCCAGCTACGACGAGGCCGTGGCGCACGGGGCCATGGCCCTGTTCGGCGAAAAATATGCCGACACCGTGCGCGTGGTGGCCATTGAAGGCGAAAGCACGGAACTGTGCGGCGGCACCCACCTGGAACGCACCGGGCAGGCCGGGTTCTTCGCCATCCTGTCCGAATCCGGCGTGGCCGCCGGGGTGCGCCGCATCGAAGCCGCCACAGGCTGGAACGCGCTGGCGCTTTTCCAGGCCCAGCGCGCGGAACTGGCCGAAGCGCAAGGCATGCTCAAAGCCAGAGCCGGCGAAGTTCCCGCCCGCATCGCCGCCCTGCAGAACGATCTGCGCGCGGCCCGCAAAAACCTGGAAAAAGCCTCGGCCCAGGCCGCTTCGGCCAAAGGCGGCAACCTCATGGACGCCCTGGAAACCATAAGCGGGGTGCCCGTGCTGGCCTCACGCTCCGGCGCGCCGTCCATCAAGGCCCTGCGCGAGCTTATGGACGACGTGCGTTCCAAGATGCCCACGGGCGTCGCCTGCCTTACCGCCGAAGAAGACGGCAAGGTCAGTCTGATCATCGCCGTGTCCAAGGATCTGCACGGCCGCTTCACCGCCCCGGCCCTGATCAAGGAAGTGGCCGCCGCCATAGGCGGTTCCGGCGGAGGCAGGCCCGACATGGCCCAGGCCGGCGGCAATGATCCGGAAGGCGTGGACCAGGCCTTCGCCAAACTGAAAGAACTGATACACTAGGGGGCGGTTTTGTTGATCCGAAGGGGCGCCGCCCCCTCGGGCTCCCCCGCCAGGGGGCTTTGCCCCCTGACCCCCACAAGGGACTTTCGTCCCTTGACCCTGTATTTGGGGAGTACGGCGCTTACCGCCCTTTGCAGGGTTTCAGAGGCGGAGCCCTCCAATAAGTAGCGCCCGGCCCTAAAGCTGTTCCCCGCCCGGCCGATAAGAGAGATGCGGGTGTTTGCCCGCATGCGCGGCCGCGTCTGTAAAAAGAGCCGCCGCCAGGAGGCCCCATGCAAATATATTCCGCTCTCGGACAAATCGCCGGCAACATCCGCGTCAACCCGGTCGCCCTTACGCGCCCGCTTGATCCGCGCAATTCCGAGGGTTACGACTTCGGCGCCGCCTATGTGCGGGAGGCGGCCTCCTTCCGGGGGGACGCCACGGGTACCTATGGCCCCGACGGCCGCCTGCGCGGGCAAAGCGCCTTTAACGGATCCGCCTCCGGCGAATCCACCCCCGGCGCGGACGCCGCCGACGAACGCACGACCGCCAAGCTTGAACAGCGCGACCGGCAGGTCCGCCGGAACGAGGAAGCCAAAGGCGAAGCCGTGGGCGGCTCCGGCTACATTTACCAGACAGGTCCGGACGGACAGCGGTACGCCATAGGCACTTCGGCCCACGTGGTGCGGCGGGATTCCGGCGATCCTTTCGCGGCGGGGGCGTCCGTGGAATCCGGGGATACGGACATACCCGCGCCCGGCAAGGATCTGAGCGCGGAGGAAACGGATCTGCAACGCAGGCTCCAGGCCAGGGACGCCAAGGTGCGCCAGCACGAAGCCGCGCACATCATGGCGGCGGGCGGGCAGGTGCACGGCGGGCCCGTCTATGACTACCAGACCGGGCCGGACGGACGCCGCTACGCCGTAGGCGGGTCCGTGAACATTTCCATGACCTCTTTTGCCGGGGACGATGAAGCCGGCGTCCGCCAGGCCAGACGGGCGGCCCGCGCCGCCACGGCGGCCGGGGATCCTTCCCTGCGGGACATGCAGGCCGCCTCGCACGCCCGGGATGCCGCCGCCCGCCTGCGGCAACGCGCCCTTGAAGGTTACGAGGCGCAGACCCAGGGCTTTGCCGTGTCCGCGTAAGGACAAAGCTCCGGAGCCTCGGCCGGGCCTTCCTGCCTTCGCGGCCGGAGGGCCTTTTTGAACAACGAGCGTGAAATAAAAAAAGGTCCGGAGGGAGCGTTCCCTCCGGACCTTCACGTTCTTTTGGCATTTGGTTTTACAGGCGCTTAACCCCTGACCGCCGCGACGCCCAAATCCACAGCCGCCAGATTCGCCGCCACCACCTTGGGGGGCAGGTACTTGCGGACGCCTTCCTTAAGCGCTTCCGGCCCAAAGGGCAGCAGCCCCGTGGCGCACAGCGCGCCCAGCAGGGCCGAGTTGCCGCTTTGCACCGAACCGGCCTGGCGGCCCAGGCTCTGGATGGGCAAAAACCAGGCTTTGGCCGCGACGGCCAGCACAGCGGAACGGATATCCTCCAGGGGCGGCAGGCAGGCCTTGCCCGCGCTGACGGAAGGGGGCGGAACGAATTCCGTGGCCGACAGCACGCACCCGCCGGGGGCCAGGTACGGCAGGGACCGCAGGGTTTCCAGCGGCTCGAAGCCAAGGATGATGTCGGCCTCTCCGTGGTAGATGCCGGGGCTTTGCCAGCCGCCCAGCAGCACGGTGGATTCCACCACGCCGCCGCGCTGGGCCATGCCGTGGATTTCGCCGGACACCACGGCGATGCCCTGGTCAAGAACGGTGCGGGACAGGAGCGTGGTGGCGGTAAGGGTGCCCTGACCGCCCACGCCGGTAAGGTAGATGCGCGGACGCGCGGTAACGGCGGTATTCATTATGCTTCCTCCCTGCCCCTGGCCTTGAACGAGGGTGAAACCTGCATGCAGACCATGCACCCGGCGCAAAGCTGCTCGTCAACACTGATTTCATCCGTGCCCGAAGCCCCCCTGGAGCAGCGGAAGGCCTGGCAGGCCAGGCTTTCCAGACAGCGGCGGGCGCTTTCGTCCTGCGCGGCCACGTATGCGGTGCGGGAGCGTTCTTTTTTCAGGACGCGGCGGGCAAAAAGCACGCAGGGCTCTTCGACGATAAGCACGCGCACGCCGGTTTCTTCCTTCATCTCCGCAAGGACACGCTGCAGGGCCTTCTGGTTGTAGCCCCGGGCCTTTTCCACCCGCGTCACGCCGCAGCCCTTGACCACGCTTTCGATATCCAGGTGCGCGCAGCCGCCGCCCAGCACGTCCTGGGCCACGCCCGGGTTGGGCTGGTGCCCGGTCATGGCTGTGGTGCCGTTGTCCAGGATGACCACCAGCAGGTTGTGCCGGTTGAACACGGCGTTAACCAGACCGGTCATGCCCGAATGGAAAAAGGTGGAGTCGCCGATAAAGGCCACCACCGGCTTGCCGGAGGCGCGGGCAAACCCGCTGCCGGCCGAGATGGAAGACCCCATGCAGAACAGAAAGTCCGCCGTGGCCAGCGGGGGCAGCAGCCCCAGGGTGTAGCAGCCGATGTCGCTGGAATAGTAGGCGTCGTCGCCGAATATCCGGCGCACGGCGTAAAAAGCCGAGCGGTGGGCGCAGCCCGCGCAAAGGTTGGGCGGCCGCTGGGGCAGCTCAAGACAGCCCGCGCCGCAGACGGCGGGGATATCCTTGCCCACCAGGGGGGCCAGGGCGTCGTGGATGAGCGGGGTGCTGTACTCGCCGAACACCGTCAGGGGGCCGCCCTTGCCGTAAAGGTCAAGGGAAAGGCCGTTCTTCTGGGCCAGGACGCGCAGGGCGTTTTCCACCAGGGGCTCGCCCTCTTCCAGCACCAGCAGGCTTTTCACGCCGCGCATAAAGGCAAGAAGGCGTTTTTCCGGCAGGGGCCAGCTCATGCCCAGCTCAAAGACGCGCGCCTTGTCCTGCCAGGCATTGGCAAGCAGCACGTCGTGCAAAAAGACGCGGCTGATGCCCGAGGCGACAACGCCCACGGAACAGGCGGAACCGCCACCGGCGGGGCCGCCGCCCGCTTCCCGGTTGTAGGGGCTTTGTTCCGAACGCTCCGCCGCCTTGGCCATGTTGTCCGCCAGCGCCCTGTGGCGGGCGCGGGCCACGGCCGGAACAGGCACGAACCGGCGCGGATCGCGCGCAAAGGGCACGGCGGGGGCGGGCTTTTCCGGCAGGGGGCCAAAGTCCACGGGGCCGCGCAGATGGTTTACGCGGGTGGTGGTGCGCAGCATCACCGGCTGGGCAAGTTCGCGCGCCAGGGCAAAGGCGGCCCTGGCCATGTCCTTGGCTTCCTGGGCGGTGGCGGGCTCAAAACAGGGCATTCCGGCAAAGCGGGCCACGGTGCGGTTGTCCTGCTCGTTCTGGCTGGAATGGCAGCCCGGATCGTCGGCCGAAAGCAGCACCAGCCCGCCGGGCAGACCGGTATAGGTCATGGTCATGAGCGGATCGGCCGCCACGTTGACGCCCACATGCTTCATGGTCACGAGCGTCGCGGCTCCGGCCAGGGCGGCGCCGCCGGCCACCTCCAGCGCCACTTTCTCGTTGACGGAATATTCCAGATACACGCCGGCTTCCTTATAAAGGCGGCGGAACGTGTCGGGCACCTCGGACGAAGGCGTGCCGGGATAGCAGGTCACCACCTGCACCCCGGCCTCCAGGGCGCCGCGCACTATGGCCTCGTTGCCCAGCAGAAGCCGCGGGCCGCCCGCAGCGGCAAGAAGCGGATGAGACATACAGGGCTCCTTATTTGTCCTTCCCGGCCGCCCGCAACTGCTCGATGCGGAAGCGGTAGAAAGCCGCATCGTCGCCTCGGGCTCCGGCGGCCAGATCTTCGTAAGCTTTCACGGCCCGTTCGGGCTTGCCGGCCCGTACGGCCGCGACGGCCAGCAGGTTGCGCACCCTGGGGCGCATGCTCTCCGAAACCGTATTTTCCAGTGTTTCCAGCAGAGTTACGGCTTCGGCGTTCTTGCCGGCGCGCACCAGCACTTCGGCCTGAGACAGAGCGGCCAGCAGGCCCATGGGCTGGTCTTTATCCAGAGCGGCGGCGCGGCCATAGGCAACGGCGGCCTTGTCGACATCGCCGTCGGCCAGGGCCGAAAGGCCCAGTTCCATCAGCGCGGCCACGCGCACGGCATCGGGCGCGGAAGACGCGAAACGCTCCAGGGCTTCCAGCTTGGCCGGACTTTGCTGCCGGGCGGTCAGGCGGGAAAGATCCAGCCGCGCCTCTTCATCGCGCTTGTCCACATACCATTGCCTGGCGCCGATGCCCACGACCACCAGCACGAACAACGCCAGCAGGGTCATAATGAGCGTCGCATGCCGGGCGATGAAGCCCAGCAGGGGGGCGGCCTCGACGGAAACTTCGGATTGCAGCCCGCCCAGCAGGCCCGTGGGAGCGCCGGACGCCGCGGAGGCGTGCTGAACGGGAACAGACGGACGTTTTTCAGCCATGACGGTACTCATCTGCTAAGTGTTGCGGAAGCTGTATTCAGTACTAGGAGCTCACGGAAATGTCAAAAGCTCCGCTCGGCGGCAAAATCTGCCCCTCGCCGTTTTTTGCAGGGCCTGGAAACGTCGGAAAGCCGGCAGAAACTGCCTCCCGCCGGCATAATGAAAATATATATATGCTGAATATAACGATAAATATTATGCCGGCACATGTTCTGCATACAGAGCGTCACCAGCGCCGTTCGCGGCAAAGACCGCACAAACATTCGGAAAACACGGCGCACAACATTCTCTATCATGGGGGGGAAGCCATGAGTAACCATCTCGATTACGAAATCAACAAGGAATTGGGCGAATGTTACCTGTTCATGGGTGACCTGGACAAGGCCGAGGATTATTACCGCAAGGCCGTTTCGTCCAACGGCGGGCACGCGTCCCCCTATCTGGGGCTGGCGGCCATCGCCATCCAGCGCGGCGATCTTGAAGACGCGCTCACGCTGTACACCAAGGCGGCTTCCATCAAGGCCGACGACAAGTCGCTGACCGGCATCGGTCTGGTCAAGATGGAACTGGGCGCGCACGAGGAAGCTTTTGACTGCTTCCACCAGGCTCTGGGGCACAATCCTGAAAACGCGGTGGCGCTCAACTGCATCGTGCGCGAAGGCTACAACCTTTCCCGACTTGATGCTGTGGTGCCCTGCCTGCACTCCTGCCTGGAAATCGCTCCCGACAAGGAAGCCGTTCGTGTTACTCTGGCCGGCTGCCTCATGTCCCTCGGGCGCAACGATGAAGCGCGCGGACATCTGGAAACCGTTCTGGGCAGCAATCCCGCCAACACCGGGGCCCAGGAGCTTTTTGCCAATATCGCCGCCGCGTAAGGCGACGAAAGATACTCCCCTCCCCACCGATTTTCCGGCCCCGCAGCCGGCGCTCGGGGCCGGAAAATCCCCTCCGCGAAAATCGGATCAACCGGGCAGGGCAATCAACGCCGGAGGCTCTTGCGAGCGCCTCCCGGCGTTGTTTTTTTTGCGATCTTTGACTGAAACGCAAAAAAAAGATGACTGCGGCGCGAATTCCATGATATGAGAATGCTAAAAGTAATCATGCCTGAACTGGGCATATTGACTTTAAAAAACAAGCGCCTGGGCTGTGCAGCGCAGGCGGACTACAATGCCGGAGCAGGCGTTAAAGTGAACCTGCCCAAAGGATGTGCCCATGTCCACCCTCCATGCCCCCCTGGGAAACGGCCTGAAACCTCTCGGGCTTCAGGGACGTTTCACAATGCTGTTCACGGTTTTCGCGCTTATAGGCAGCTTTATTATGGCCGCCGTCGGATATCGCATGATGGTTTCGTCAAGCAGGCTGCACCTCCGACATTCTTCCGACAACCTCGCCTCCATTGTCGACAGCACCTTCACGCAACCGATACGCCTCACAGTATGCCCGCAGGTGAGCACCATAGCCAAAAGCCCCCTGCTGCAATGCAACACGCTGGAAGAAAGGCTGAGTTTTCTGCCTGTTCTGACGACGCTGCTCGCCAACTATCCGCTGCTCGGCGGTTTTCATTTCAGTCTGGAGAACGGCATCTTCTTCGGCGTGCGCCGGATAAGCTCGAATACGGAAAGGCTCAGCCTTGGAGCGCCTCCGAACGGCGAGTATGTTGTGGAAAGCTGCACCCAGGCCGGCGGCAGGGAAATCGGCGAGTATTTATTTTATACCGCGAATCTTGTTCAACTCGCCAGAGAGCCTTTCAACCGCTCGAGCCGTTTTCCGCACGCCCGTCACCCCTGGCACAGGCAGGCCGCCGTGGCCGACACGCAGATAAAAACCGTTCCCATGCTGCTCCACGATTCACGGGAGCCGGTGATGATCTTCGCCGAAAAAAGTCCCGACGGCAAAGCCGTGTCCGGGGCGGACGTTCTGCTGAACAACATCTCCGACCTGCTGCGGCGCAAACTGCCGACGCCGGAATCCCACATCAGCCTGATCAGGCACGACGGGACCCTGCTGGCCGACGCCGACGGGATGCTCCGCCTTGATGATGAGGAGGGAGAAACGTTGCGCACGCTGAACGATCTCGCGCCCATAAGCCGGGAGGCGGCCCGGGCCTATGCCGAGGGCCGGCGCGGGCAGGAACTGGTCATGTGGGACGGGGAGCGGCCGTGGGAAGTCTCCATCCACGAATTTGAAGCGCCCCTGACTTCGGAAAAAATCGCCATGCTGCTGGCCGTTCCCAGAGACGACATGAGGGCGGGCGGGCGAAAATTTCTGCTCTACGCCGCCGTGGGCACGGCCGCCTTTCTGATCGTCTGCCTGCCCATGGTGCGCTCCACGACCGGAGGCATTTCCACCCCCCTGCGCTCGCTGGTAAAAAGCTCGGACAACCTTCAGGACTTTGTGCAGGGCGAAGCGGGCATGGTGAACTCCGAGGTGCCGGAAATCCGCGCCCTGGCCGAAAATATCGACGGACTGCAAAAAAGCGTGCGGAACATTCTCTCCGTCATCCGCACCATCAGTTCGGAGCAGGATTTCAATTTCATTCTGCAAACCGTGCTGCGCGGCATCGTTTCCCTGAGCAAGGCGGACGGCGGCTTTGTGGGCCTGCTGGAGCACGAAGACGACTCCCGCATCAGGGAGGGCGGCATTTATTGGAATCTCGACAACGAGGAAATCGTTGTAAGTCTGCCGCCCGGATACGCGCTGGACGAGAGTCTGCGCACGATTTACTCCCTGAAGAAGGACAGCCTCGTCCGCAGTTCCGTGTCAGAGGACGATCCCCGCGCCTCCTTGCCCTGGCTGGCGCCGGGTTTCGCGCATCCCGACGTCAAAAGCCTGGACATGGTGAGTGTGCCCCTGCGCGGCCGTTTCGGGGAAGTGCTCGGCGCTCTGGTGCTGTTCAGGCGCGTCAAGGCCGACGACGTGCATTTCAGGGAGTCCGAACTGAGCTTTATCGAAGACTTTGCCGGCGTCGTCTCCATCGCCCTGGAAAGCCAGCACCTGCTGAAAGCCCAGACGGATCTGCGCGATTCGCTCATTCACATCATCGCCGGCGCCATCGACGCCAAATCGCCCTATACCGGCTCGCACTGCCGGCAGGTGCCCGTCATTTTCGAAATGCTGCTGAACGCGGCCTGCAAGGCGAAGGACGGCCCCTTTGCCGACTTCCATCTGGATGAGGACGGTCGCGAAGAAGCCCGTCTGGCCGCCTGGCTGCACGACTGCGGCAAGGTGACCACGCCGGAATACGTGGTGGACAAGGCCACCAAGCTGGAAACCATTTACGACCGCATCCACGAAATCCGCACCCGCTTCGAAGTGCTCAAGCGCGACGCCGAAATCGCCTCTCTGCGCGACGTGTTGGGCGGCGCGGAGCCGCAGGCCGCCCGCAGACGCCTGGAAAAAGAGCTGCGCGCTCTGGACGACGATTTCGTCTTTGTCGCCGCCTGCAACAGCGGCGAGTCTCCCATGACCCCGGAGGCGCTGGAACGTCTTGCCTCCATAGCCAAACGTCCCTGGGTGCGGACTCTCGACAAGCGCCTCGGCGTCTCCCGCGGCGAACGCGCGCGCATGGAGAAGGCCGATACGGCCGATGTCCCCGTGTCCGAATCCCTGCTCATGGACAATCCCGAACACATCATTCCCAGGGGCGAAAAGGACATGCCGCCCGGATGCTCCCTTGAAGGCACCGGGCCGAACGGCCTCACCCCCCTGTACGATCGGGGCGAGCTCTACAACCTGAGCATACGCAGAGGCACCCTGACCGCTGAGGAACGGTGCAAGATCAACGAGCACATCACCCTCACCATCGCCATGCTCGAAGCCATGCCCCTGCCCAAGCACCTGCGCAACATGCCGGAAATCGCCGGAGCCCATCACGAAACCATGGACGGGCAGGGCTATCCCAAGGGTCTGACACGCGAACAGATGAGCCCGCAGGCGCGCATGATGGCGATTGCCGACATCTTCGAGGCCCTGACGGCCTGGGACAGACCCTACAAGGCAGGCAAGGGCCTGAAGGAGGCCCTGCGCGTTATGGACACGTTGCGGGATAAAAGGCACATCGACGCGGAGCTGTATGAGCTCTTTCTCAAGGCGGATATTCCGCGCCGCTACGGCAAGCTGTATCTGAAACGGGAACAGCGGGATCTTGAGGGGTGAGCGCGCAACAACCCTTTATTTGCTCGTGTGCGTGTACGCCCCGTCCCAGTCCGGCGGCGGCGGATCTTCCAGGTAGGCGCGGCAGCGATCCACATACAGCCCGTACAGCCTGTTTTCCGGAAAAGCCGCCCGCAGTTCGGCCCAGGCCCGGCCCGCTCCTGTAAAATCGCGCTGTTCGTACAGGCGCAGGGCCGTTTCCGAAGCCGCGATTTCCGAGGCCGCACGCGCGCCGGGAGCGTAAGCGGTATAGATGTCCACCGGCCGCAGGCGCCCCTTGACGCGCTCCCGGCCCAGGCGCTGAAACAGAAAAGGACCGTCGCCGCAGGTGCCCATGCACTCCCCGCTGAGGATGATGCGCTGACCGTAGTAGGAGCACAGGCCCTCCAGGCGTGAACCCAGATTTACCGTATCGCCCATCACGGTATAGTTCATAAGTTCCTGCGTGCCCATGTTGCCCACCCGCGCAAGACCCCGGTGCAGGCCCGCGCCGAAGGCCAGGCGCAGGCCGAAGTCGCGCTCCAGATCCGGGTTGAGGGCGTCGAGCGCCTCGTGCATCTCCAGCGCGGCGACCAAGGCCTTGGCGCTGTGGCCGGACACTTCTTCCGGCGCGTTCCAGAACGCCATGATCGCGTCGCCGATGAACTTGTCCAGCGTGCCCTCGTGCTTGCGGATAATGCCGGTCATGGGCGTGAAATAGCGGTTCAAAAGCCGCACGAGCTGCTCCGGACTCAATTTTTCCGAAAACGAGGAAAAGCCCCGGATGTCGGAGAAAAAAATCGTCACTTCCCGTTCTTCGCCCCGCAGGCCGAAATCCTCGTCCGAATCCACAATGCGCTGCACCACGGCCGGCGCCAGATAGTGCTTGAAGGCTTTTTCGATGAAGCGCTTCTGCCGTTCCCGGGCGGCATGGCGGTACAGGCCGGTCACCGGCAGGGCGAGAAGCGTCGCCGCGCTCAGCGGCACAAGCGGCAGCCACACTCCTTGCCGCGCCGCCGCAAAGGCCAGGGCGGGCGGCAGCACAAAGCCGGCCAGCCAGACCAGACACTGCGCGGGCAACCCGCCGCCGGAGGCAAGACAGAGCGCAAGCGCGAGCGGAACGGCGAACAGCGGCACGGCGAAGCTCCAGAGGGGAGCGGGTGTCACAAAGCCGCCGCCGAGCAGGTTGTCGAGTATGGTGGCCTGCACCTCCACGCCGGAATACACGCCGCCCATGGGGCTGGGCCGCAGATCGAAGAGCCCCGGCGCGGTGAAGCCGAAGAGCACATGTTTGCCGGCCAAGAGCCGCGGGTCGATGACAGGCTCCCGTCCCTCCTTCAGCAAGAGCTCGCTCTGCACCACGGCGGCCGCGCCGTAGTGCGCATAGCTGCCTGCCGGGCCGCTGAAGCGCAGCACGGCGCAGCCCCGATCGTCCAGCGGAATGGCAATGGGGGGGAAAGTCCGATCCGCATCGGCCGGCGTGAGCACGAGCGTATCGCCCTGCCGTTCGGCCCGCGCCGGCCCCGTGAGGGAGAAAAAGCCGGCCAGGGCAAGGTTGGGAACCGCGGCTTCGCCCAGCATGGTAAAGGGCAGAAAACGGCGGTACACGCCGTCGGAATCGGCGGGGGTCGCGGCGTTGCCGAGCGTTGCGCCGGATGCGATCTCCGCTGTGGGAAAGCGCGCCGCTTCCGTTCGCCGCCACAGGGCCGGAGAAAAATTCGGCGACAGGCGCAACGGGGAAGGCTTCGCCCAGTCCGGCGGGCGGGAAACGCTGCCCGCAGCCCGCGCCGGTGCGAAGGGCAGGCTTGCCCGGCCGTACTCCCGCACGGCCCGGCCCAGGCGGATGTCGTCTTCCGGCCCGTAGACCGAGGGTTCAAGAAAAAGCACGTCCATGATCAGGCCGGCCGCATCGGCGCGTGCGCAAAAATCCACCAGCGCGGCATAAACTTCGCGCGGCCAGGGCCAGCCCAGGCCCTGCTCCCGCTCCATCCAGTCCAGGCTCGCCTGATCCAGGGCAACGACGACAATGTCGCCGCCGCGCGGGGAAGGCACCGCGACCAGGCGCATGCGCCAGTCCCAGCTCAGGCCTTCGGGCCGGGCGAAGAGATCCAGCCGCCACAGCACAAGGCAGAGCAACGAGGCCGCCAGGGCAATGCCCGCCGCGGCCCGCCGCTCTTTCCACAAAGCGCCTTTTTTCATGAACGTGTTTTACCGCAGGCCGCCCAGAGCCGCCTGAAAACGCGCCTGCCGCACGGAATCCGCCGGCACGCCGCCCGAAACGCCCAGCGCGTTGCGCCTGTCGGCCGCCGAGGGATGGGTTTTGCCGAAGCCGCCGCCGCCCGTTCTGCCTTCCATATTGCGCAGCATGGCGGACAGGCCCGCCTGGGAATAGCCGGCCTGCCCCAGGATAGTCAGGGCCGCGCGGTCGGCCTCGAGTTCCGCGCTGCGGGAATAGCCGTTGACGGTCAGGGTTTGGATGATGTCCGACACCGCGCCGGAGAAAAGTCCGGTCAGCGTGCCCAGGCCCGCCGGAACAGGCGCGGCCGAGGCCGCCGCCGAGCCTATGGCCAACAGGGCGTCCGTGCGTCGGGAAGTCTTAATGCTGTTCACGCCGTGGCGCAGCTGCACATGGGCGATCTCGTGCGCGAGAACGGCGGCCAGTTCATCCTCGTTGTTCGCACAGCGCACCATGCCGCGCGTGACCAGAATGAGCCCGCCCGGCGCGGCAAAGGCGTTCACCTCCGCACTTTCCAGCAGCAGGAAGTGCCAGCCGCCGTACGTGGTCGGCATGGTGGAATACCGGGCCAGACCCTGGCCGAGAAGGTTCAGATAGTCGTTCGCGGCAACATTGCGCACGTACGGGTACTGCGCAAGCAGTCCCGCGGCCACGGCGCGGCCGAGATAATATTCGTGCTCGGGCGTAAAATCCTCCGCGCTTTTCGCCACGGCCGCGCCGACATGCGCCGCCGTGCCCACGGATACCGGCCCCGGCACGGGCACGGGCAGCGCCCCCAGCACGCCGGCCGCGTGTTCGGCCCTGCAGCCCCCCAAGACCAGATACAACACGCACAACAGGGGGAGAAAAAGATATCTGTTCATCTTCCTTCTCCTTCCCGGCCGGCGCGCAGAAACTTTTCACAGTCTTCCGCCGGCATGACGATGTTTTCCATCATATCCACAGCGGCGTAATCAGCCCCGGTATGCGAAGCCCGGTATTCGGCCTCCACCTGCCGGTTGAAGCCCTTGCCCGCCAGGGCCACTTCCGAGGCCTGCGCGCCCGACGCGGCGCGGCTTGCTCCCGCGCCCAGCGACACGGCGGCGGCGCGCAACGCCGTGTTGGGCAGCCAACCCTGCAGGTTGCCGGATTTCACCTGCGTCCAGGCGCCCTGTTCGCCCAGTGTCGCGACCCGCGCGCCGGCGTTCAGCGTTTCAAGCGCCTTGCCGAGATAGGACGGATTGTCCCGCAAAACGGCGTCCTTCACCGTGTGGACGTCGGCTGCCATGAGCGCCGCCGGCAAAAAAAGCGTCGAACATGTGAGAAGGCCGATCCATACTCTTTTCATGCGCCCCTCCGTTGGGAAGCGTATTGTGTGGATATTGCGCGCCTGTCGACACCGCCGGCGGAGCTACCCGCCGGAAATCATTCTCAAAAAAAACGGGCCGCCCGAAGGCGGCCCGTGCCTTCAGCAGACGGTGGGAGCGTTTTCGGTTTTTGAGGCCGCCGCGAGCTGCACGAGCTTTTCCCCTTCCGGCGTTTGCAGCACCGCATGCAGGGCCTGCACCACCATGGAATCATACCCGTGCGCATCCCCTTCAAGAATGGAAAGCACCTTGGCGACCGGCATGCCCGCCCGGTAGGAGCGCGGGCGCGCCATGGCGGCAAAGGCGTTGGCCACGGCCAGCACCCTGGCGTGGACGCTGATCTGCTCGGCCTCAAGCTTGAGCGGATAGCCCGTGCCGTCCAGGCGTTCGTTCATCTGGCAGATGGCGTCCAGCACGGGCAGGTCGAATTCGATGCGGGAAAGCACTTCCCTGGTGTGCTCCACATGGCTTTCGACCAGTACCTTTTCCTCATCGGTGAGCTTGCCGGGCTTGAGCAGCAGTTCGCGCGGCACAAAGGCCTTGCCGATCTGGGAGAGATTGGCGGCCGCCTCGATGGTTTGCGTATCCCGTTCCGAAAGCTGAAGTTTTTTGGCAAGCAGGGAGGCCAGCCGGCCCATGATGCGCGAGTGCCCGCCCAGAAAGGGATCGGAGGCCTCAATGGCGCCTATGAGCGCGTCGATGGTCTGCTGCACAGCGCGACGGCCGCGTTCCTCGGCTTCCACGGTCTGGGTGATGTCGCGGTACACGGCCACGATGCCGACGACCTTGCTTCCCTCATCGTTGCGCAACGGGGATTTTGATATCTGGAAAATATACCGTCTGGACTGGAGCCACAGGGTTTCGGTCACCACAACGTTTTCGCCGGTCATGAGCACACGCTGGTCGGAGGCGGTGAGACGCTTGGCCGTGTCGAATCCGAAAATGGCCGGGCTGTCCAGGTTGATGGTGTTTTCCGGCTCGCGGCCCACCACCTGCCCGAAGGCGCGGTTGACGTAGCGGAAAACCCCGTGGGCGTCGGTAAGGGAAATGGGATCGGTGATGGTGCTGTTGATGCCGTCGAGCAGGCGCTTCTGCTCGGCGATGACCGAATTCATTTCGCAGAAGCGTTCGGCCACTTCGCGCTGATCGCGGCCCACCAGCCACCACCATGCGGCGCCGCCCATAAGCAGGATGACGAGGCCGATCAGCGCCGCCAGCCCGTAAACAATACGGGTATTGACGGCAAGCGGCGCGCGGGTGAGGTTGTATTCGCGCTCCTGCACGATCCACCAGTCGATGCGCGGCACCTTGTGGCCGTAAGAATACACCTTGCCCTGCCCGCTTATGGATTCGCGCACGCCGAAGGCCAGATGCCCGTCCGTACCGGGCGCGAAGTCTTTCACGTCGCGCAGGGCGTCGCCCTTGGGGGTCACGTCCTGAAAACTCTTGTATCCCTTTTGCACCAGGTAGACGTCCACGCCCTTTTCCGCGAGCGGCCCGCCGGAAGCAAGCACGTCGCCCAGTTTGGAGGAGACGGCCTTGGTAAGCATGAGCACCGAAACGGGGCGGGATTCCTTGCCTTCATACCGGGGCGCGGTAATGGGCAGCAGCATGTCGAGCATGAGGCCCTGCGGGCTTGTGCGCACCGGGCAGAAGATGATCTGGCCGGTATCCAGCACTTTTTTGATCAGGGCCTGCTGATCGGGAGTCAGGGGCTGCGTTACCGGGCTGGTGGCGATGTAGGTTTCCCCCCGCCGGTTGAGGACGCGCCCGGCAAAAAAATCGGAATAGCTGACGAATTCGCTCAGCAGATTGCGCATGAGCGGCAACTGGGCGGCCATCTGGCCGGTGTCGTCGTCCTGCTTTTTCGTATCCGGCGCGAGCAGCACGCTGATTTCCCCGCCGAGCTGATCCACTTCGGAGGCGAACACCTTGAAAATGTCGGCGCCGATGAGGCGATCGGCCTGGCTGACCATGCCGGTAAGCCAGGAGGAGACCGCGTCCGCCCGGTTCACACCGAGAAGCACGTCTTTCTGCTCCAACTGGGCTTCGAAATCCTGCTCGAAGCGCGCGGCGGTAAACACCGCGCCGCAGGCCGTCGCGATCAGCAGTACGCCGAGCACGGTCAGTCCGAAGGCGCGGGTGCGCGAACGCGTGGCCACAACGGGCTCATCGCCTCCCTGTTGCATCGTGTTTTCCATTGTTCAACTCTCCTGGTTGCTCGACTGCCGTATATCCGTAGACATTCACAGCGCCTAGCGGCATCGGTTATTTCTTCACGGCCGGATATACCCAACGGTAATTTTCATTGACGGAAAACTGCGGCTTATAGTGCCGCAAACGTGAATGTGACATAACCAGATTACTCAAATTATCAAGTATATATGCGTCATTGTCCAGATACACGGCCAGCACGGCGTGGGCAAGGTTGCGGATGGTATCCACAAGCACGACGATACGCATGCTGTCCGGATCCACGCCGAGCTGCCTGAGCGCGTAATACTTTATAATTGCATAGTCTTCACAGTCTCCGGATTTTTCCATGAACTCCCGCGTGGTGGCCCAGTAATCCAGAACGCCGTAGGCTTCCATATCCAGGCGGTAGGGCCAGCGGTTGAAAAACCTGTTCACCTCGACAAGCTGCTCCATGGGCTTTACGCCCTTGAGCCTGCCGCGCAGGGCGGGCCAGCCGGAAGCCGGTCCCCTGGGGTTGTCGAGTCCCGGATTTTTGCGCTCCGCCGCGACCACGCGCTCCCACTGCGGCGTATCCTTGAGCTTGCTGCGGAACTCGAAGGGCGCGCCGAACAGCTTTACCCTTGCGCCCGTTCCCCGGTTTTTTTCCCATGTGCCCTTCTCCGCCGCCGGAGCCGCCGGAGCGCCTTCGCCGTCGGCCGCGCTCGGCGGGGCCTGCTCTTCCGCCGCGGGCTCCGCCGGATCATCCCGGGCGGATTCGCTCTTTTTCACAACCGGCGCGGGACTCTGAGGAACGGATCGCGCCGGGGGCGGAGACTGCACCCGCGGCGGAGGCTGCGCCGCGCCGAGCGGAGAATTTTTCGGCAGCACGATCTGCCCCGGCCGGGGAGACTGCGCCGCCGCGAAAACAACCTCCTCCCGCAACGCGGCCGTCACGGACATCAACAGGAACGCGCACGCGCCGACGAGTGTCGCGAACATGCCCGCGCGGCACAAAAACATGCCCGCGGCCGGCCGACGCCGCCGCGACGCCCTTTCGTCGTCCGCCATCAACGCTCCCGCAGCGCGTTTTGCTTGGCCTTGAGAATGGGCTTGAGCAGGTAATCGAGAACCGTTTTCTTGCCCGTCAAAATGTCCACGGAAGCCGTCATGCCGGGAATGATGGGCAGATTCTCTCCCTTGTAGGTAATGGCGTTCTTGCGGGTGCGCAGCTTGACGAGATAGTAGGTCTCGCCCTTCTTGTCCTCGATCGTGTCCGCGCTGATCTGCTCCACGTTGCCTTCCAGGCCGCCGTATATGGAGAAGTCGTAGGCGGAAATCTTCACCATGGCCTTCTGGTTGGGGTGCAGAAAGGCGATGTCCGTCGGCTTGATGCGGGCTTCGATGAGCAAGGTGTCGTCAAGCGGCACGAGTTCGATGATCGTCTCGCCGGGCTTGACCACCCCGCCGGGGGTGTTGAGCATGATGCGCTTGATCGTGCCGCGCATGGGCGCGCGTACGTCGGTGCGCTCCACGCGGTCGCCGCCGAAAGCCAGGGTTTCGCGGATGGAGTTGAGTTCCAGACGGCGTTTGTTGATTTCTTCCTGAATGTGCGAGGACATTTCGGATTTGCGCTGGGTAAGACGTTCCTGCAGTTCCTGCACCCCGCTGCGCGCGCGGGCGATGGACTGGGCCACCCCGGCCACGTCGCCCTGAAGGGTGGCCACCTGTTGCTCCAGCTTAAGGTAGTCCACGCGGGAAAAGGTGCCCTTGAGCATGAGGGGCCGCGCGATGTTGCGCTGCTCCATGACCAGGCGCAGGTTTTCCTCAAGCTGGCCGCGCCGGGCCTGGGCCTCCTGCACTTCGTTGTTCTTCTGGTCGAGCTGGGCCTGAAGGGCGCGCAATTCGCCCTCGAACTGGGTTTTGCGCGCGTTGTAGAGGGCGAGCTGGTCGGTCACCACCTGGAGATATTCCTGCTCCATGGCCTTGGGAAAGACCAGCGCCCTGCCGTCGCGCTCGGCTTCCAGGCGCAGAATGGCCGCTTCGGCCTCGGCCTGTTTGTTCAGGTTGTCGCGCACGGTGCTTCTGGCCTGTTCGTTGGACAGGCGGGCCAGCACCTGATCCCGTTCCACAACCTGGTTTTCGGCAACCAGCATTTCGGAAAGAATGCCGCCCTCAAGGTTCTGTATTTCCTGCAGGCGTTGGGAGGAAACAACCTGGCCGTTGCCGCGCGTGACCTCATCGAGTGTGGCGAAGGAAGCCCAGATGACGAAGACGATAAAAAAGGCGAACGTGGCCAGGGAAAGCACATAGGCGAAAGGATGCCCCCTGCGGTGCAGGGCGGCGTCGACCTCGCTCATGTATTCGAGATCTTCGGGATGCTGTACAACGGAGCTCATCTTCAATCCCCGCGGCCCGCTGCGGCCGCCGCTTCTTTATTTTTTCAAAGAGCCGCCGGAACGGGGACACGCCCGCCGCCCCGCGCACACGTTACGACCGGCGCACGGCCTGGATCTGCTCGCCGCGCAACGCGGCCATGACCTGACCTTTCGGCCCGTCGGCCACAACGCGCCCGGCATCCATGATGATGAGGCGATCCACGAGATCGAGCATGCTCAACCGGTGCGTGACGAGAACCAGGGTTTTTCCGCTGATGGACTGCGCCAGGCGTCGCTTGAAAGCTACCTCTGAACTATTATCCATGTTGCTGCTGGGCTCGTCAAGAATGAATATATCCGGGTCGTGCAGCAGCGCGCGGGCAATGGCCACGGCCTGGCGCTGCCCGCCGGAGAGCGACATGCCCCGCTCGCCCACCGGCATGCCGAAACCTGCCGGATGCGCGCGGATAAAGTCCGTTACCCCGGCAATGGTGGCGGCGCGCAGGATCATCCTGTCGTCCACGTTGGCGCGGCCGAAAGCGATGTTTTCACGCACCGTGCCGTAGAAAAGGTAGTTGTCCTGCGAAACGTAGCCGATGCGCGAGCGCAGGACGGAAGGATCGAGCTGGCGTATGTCCACCCCGCCGAGCTTCACCGCGCCTTCCGTGGGCTGGTACAGGCCGAGGCAGAGCCGCCCCAGCGTGGTTTTGCCCGAGCCCATGCGGCCGATGATGCCCACCTTTTCGCCGGGCGCGATGTGCAGGTTGACGTTCTGCATGGCGTAGCGCTCGCTGCCGGGGTACTTGAAGCAGAGATCCTCCAGCGTCAGCGAATGATCCAGATGGCCGAACTCCACGTAGTTGTCGCCTTCCGCACGTTCCGTGGGCAGCTCCATGAGCTGGTCGAGCGATTTGAGCGCCATGCGCGAATGCTGGAGGCGGTTGAGCATGGTGGCAATCTGGGAAAGCGGCGCCATGGCGCGCGAGGCCAGCATGTTGCAGCCTATCAGCCCCCCCATGGTCAGTTGGCCGTCGGAAATGAGGTACACGCCCCAGATGATGAGCGCCACGCTGACAAGCTGCGTGGAAAGCAACGAAATCGTCATGGACAGGCTCGACATGGTCTTGCTGTGCCGGTTGGAGATCGAACTCATCGAGACGATCTTTTCCCAGGAGTGCTGCATCTGGCCTTCGGCCTGGCAGGTCTTCACGGTTTCCAAACCGTTGATGATTTCCACCAGCAGGGCGTTTTTCTGCATGTTCTCCTTGAAGCCCTGCTCGGTCAGGCGCTGGAGGGGGAACTGCATGTAGATGCCCGCCAGGATGACCAGAGGAATCGCGGCCAGCGGAATGACGACCAGCACCCCGCCGATGAAGCCTACGATCAGGAGAAAGACCACGAGAAAAGGCAGATCCACGAGCGCCAGCAGGGTGGAGGAACCGAAAAATTCGCGCAGCGACTCGAATTCCCGCAGGTTGTTCGCCATCGCGCCCGTGGAATCGGGCTTGGCGTCAAGCCGCATGTGCAAAAGATGCTGCATGAGCTTGCTGGCCAGCACCACGTCGGCGTTCTGGCCGGCTATGTCCACGAAATGGCTGCGCAGGTTGCGCAGCAGAAAGTCGAACAAATAGGCGATGGCTATGCCCAAAGCCAGTACCCACAGGGTTTCCATGGCGTTGTTGGGCACCACGCGGTCGTACACGTTCATGAAGAAAAGCGGCCCGCACAGGGCCAGCATGTTGACCACGAAGCTGCCCAGGATCACGTGCCGGTAAATGGGCATGAAGTGAAAGAGCGTGTCCCAGAACCAGCGCTTGGTCTTGAGCAGCCGTATTTCGCTGGCGCGCTTGTCAAGCTTGGCTTCCGGGCGGGCGTAAATCGCGTAGCCCATGTATTCCGCGGCCAAATCGCTCTTGCTTACGCCGCGCGTCTGCGTGTCGTTTTCGGGAAAGATCAGTTCGGCATGGGTTGCGTCCATGCCCGTGAGTATGCAGACCTTGTCGTGCCGCAGCAGCAGAATACAGGGCAGGTTGAGGGCGGAAATGTTGTCCAGATTCGGGCGGTACACGGTGCGGCAGTGCAGCCCCACCGCGCGGGCCGCGCGCAGGCAGGCGGAGGGATGCAGGCTTTTGCCGGGCTCGACGTTGGGCAGGGTCGAAGTCAGCATGTCCACGGAAACGGATTTGCCGTGCAGCTTGAACAGATGCGCCAGGGCCAGAATGAGCGGCGGCGCCGATGTGACGTCGGACGGGTCGGGCAGCTGCGAAAGCTGGGATGCAAGCATGTCCAGGTCATCTTCCTGCCGGAGCCCGCCCACGGGCAGATCTTCCTCAAAGCGCTCGGCGGCGGGAACAGGGGGCGGAGGCGGGGGCGACGCGGGCCGGGACGGAGGCGTTCCGGGTTCCGTCGCCGGGGCGGGGGTCGGCTGCCGGCCCTGTTCCACGGGTTTGACGCCGCTGTCGGTAAGCCTGCCCGGGGAAACCGCAGGGCCGGGCCTGCCGGCGGACCCTCCGCTGTCGGTAAGCGCGCCCTTCACATCCGTTATATTCTTCTTATTCTCTGGAGGCACGGAACTTCCTTTTCAGTACGCATCAACCCTCGGCAAAGCCGCCGCACCGGACGCGCTTCGCAACGCATCCCAAAACTCTGCAAAGCGGAAAATCCGCTCAACGACAGCTCGGGCATGAAGAGCGCAACAGGCCCTTGTGTGGACGTCCGCCGGCAGATTGTATAATTTTCTCTCAAACGACAGGATGCTCAAACAAAAAAGCAAGAATATTTACTGGTTGCAATTCAATCCGCATCACGTGTACACTCTTCACCGTTACAGCGTCAGTGTATCATGCGGATGTATTTCCCGCAAGTCTTGGATATCTTTACCGGAGCAAATTTTTCACGGCGCACCCCGGATGCGCTTTGCGCTTGCATGCCGCAACGGCGAAGGATATGAGGAGCCGTTTGAAAATATCGTCCCGGCACGGATGCGCCGGAAAAAACGATGTACAGAGTCTTTGCGGCTCCGGCAACAAGAATCTCCAACCCAACATCACGGTAAGTATGAGGCGTATCGCACTTGGGCTCTTTTTGCTCTGCCTTGCGGTCTTTCCGCTCCAAGCGGCGCGCGCCGCCGAAAAATCCGCCGCGCGGGACGCGCCCGCTCCGGAAGCTTCCCCGACCGCCGCGGCTGTGCCTGCCGCCGCCCCCGCTCTCCCCGCATCCGTGCCCGCCGACGCGCCCGTTGCCGAAGCAGCGCCGACGGAACAGCCCGTTGCCCGGCGCGCTCCCGCGCTCGCCGATCCGCACTGGCGCGCCCTGATCGCGCGTCTGGAGGCGGACGGCCAGGCGCGCGAACGTCTGGAGCAGCTCTTCACCGAACTTGACCGGCCCTGGTCGCCCGCGTTCATGGCCGCGAAGCTTCACGAACTGTACGGCGCGCGGTTCGGCGCCTCCGCGCAGATCAGGGCCGAACCGGAAGGCGAGCCTCCCCTGCTCCCGGATTATCTGCCGCCGACGGTCAGCGGCTATGCCGGCGCGCGGGCCCTGCTGAAGGAGCAATCCGCCCTGCTTGAAGAGGTGCGCACGCGCTACGGCGTGCCGCCCGCGCTCATTGCCGCCGTGTTTCTGCTGGAAACCGACATGGGGCACGAGCTGGGCAACCGCTCGGCCTTCTACGCCCTGGCCTGCATGGCGGCAACCCGCACGCTTGACGAGGCCCTGGAAGGCCTTGAACACTGCCGCGTCCCCCCTTCCCTCAGGGCGGAAATGGAAAAACGCGTGCGCGAAAAAGCCGCCTGGGCCCATAAAGAACTGTGCGCCCTCCTCCGCTACGGAGACGGCGGGGCGGATATCCTGCGCCTGCCCGGATCGATTTACGGCGCGCTGGGTCTGTGCCAGTTCATGCCCGCCAACATCGAACCCTACGGCGTGGACAGCACGGGCAAGGGGATCGTCGATCTCTTCAGCGTGCCCGATGCGGCGCACAGCGTGGGCAATTTTCTGAAGGCCCACGGCTATGATCCCAACGCGTCCGTAAAAAAGCAGCTCGAAGTTCTGCGCCGCTACAACCAGTCCGACAGCTATGCCGCGCTGGTGCTCGGCGTGTCCCTGCAACTGGCCGGCAAGCGCGTGCCCCCGGAACTGGGCATGTTCTCGACCGGTTCCCGGTGGGGAGGACGCAAGAGCTGGCAGCCGAAATTCCCCCCCCTCTACCGGCTGCCCCCGCTCGGCAATTACAAGCTGAAGTAAGGGCGGAACCTTTTTCGTCCTTTGTCAAGCGCGGACCGCGCGCGCGTCCTGATCGCGGTCTTCCCTGCCCTGCAGACATTTCGCCAGCTTGTCGATCAACTCCTGCACATCAACCGGCTTGCCTGCATGATCATTCATGCCGGCTGCCCTGCACGCGTCAACGTCCTCCTTGAAGGCGTTCGCCGTCATGGCCACGATCGGGATCGTCTCGGCGCCGGCTCTGCCGCATGAGCGGATCAGCCTTGTCGCGGTCAGCCCGTCCATGACGGGCATTTGGATATCCATGAGAATAATATCATATTTTTCATGATGTTCCATAAACATACGCACGGCCTGTTCGCCGTTTTCCGCACAATCGATGTGGATTCGGGTGCTTTCCAACAGCGTTGTGACAATCTCGCGGTTGATCTCCATGTCTTCCACCAGAAGCATGCGGCAACGGCTGAACGTTTTATGTTGAGCGGGCGCGGGGGCTATGGCCTGGAAGGCGTTTTTGTCGAGAACAAGTTCCTGTATCGCGCTGATAACAGTGGAAGTGAACAGCGGCTTTTGCAGAAAGCGGGCTATGTTCACCCGTTCCGCCTTTTTTTCGATATTGCCCCAGTCCGCAGAAGAAATCATGATGACGACGACGCTGTCGCCGACAATTTTCGTCATCTCGCGGACCGTTTCAATGCCGTTCAGTCCCGCCATAAGGTAATCGACAAAGATGATGTCGTAAAACCCGCCTGATTCCACAGTTTTTCCGACGAGTTCAAGCGCCTTTTCGCCCGAAAGCGCCTGATCGCACCGTATGCCGAAATCGTTCATGATCCCGGCGAAGTGCTGCAACGCACACGGATCGTCATCCACAACCAGCACATTCAGGTTTTTATACATATCGGCGTCACGGGCCTTGTCCGCATCCGCCGCGGCGTTTCGCTCGAGCGCGACCGAAAAAAAGAAGCGGCTTCCCTTGCCCGGCGCGCTGACAACGCCGATCTCGCCGCCCATCATTTCGACGATGCGTTTTGATATGGCGAGTCCCAGACCGGTGCCGCCAAAGCGGCGCGTAGTGCTCGCCTCGGCCTGCTCAAAGGAGGTGAAGAGTTTTGCGATCTGCTCTTCCGTCATGCCGATGCCGGTGTCGGCAATCTCGACGCCGAGCAGGCATTTTCCGTTCGATTCGGCGTGCAGCCTGATCTGCAGCGTAACTTTTCCGTAATCAGGCGTGAATTTGATCGCATTGGACAAAAGATTGGTCATCACCTGGGAAATGCGCAGTTCATCGCCTATGAGATTACGCGGAACATTGGACTCCAGGCCGGCGTACAGCGTGATTTTCTTCTCGCCGGCCCTGACATTGACCACATCGCAGATGTTCTCCATCATCTTTTCAAGATGAAATGGTTCTTGCACCAGAGTCAATTTGTCGGCCTCTATTTTCGACATGTCCAGAATGTCGTTGATCAGCGCCAGCAACTGCCTTGAAGCCTCGCTTATTTTGGAGAGGCAGTAGCGCATTTTTTCCGGATCCGGCGTGGCCCGGCCGATCTTTGTCATGCCTATGATGGCGTTCATGGGGGTGCGTATTTCATGGCTCATGTTGGCCAGGAATTGGCTTTTCGCCTTGGCGCTGTTCTCGGCCGCGATTTTCGCCTTTTCGATCTCGGCCACCATGGCTTTGTATTCCCGCAAATCCCTGGCATAGCCGGCTATCCTGAATCCTCCTTTATAGGCCACCCTTACCAGGATTATTTCGCACGGGAAAAATTCTTCAGCGCTGTTTCTGTGCATCCATTCAAATGTGTATTTGCCTTCACGCAAGGCTTTTTGCATTACCATTTTGTGTTTAACAGATGTTTGCATGCCGTCAGGCTGAATTTCCGGCGAGTATGAAAAGAAATTTTTTAGTATATCCGATTTATCTCTGATCTTAAAAAGCTTCAATAACGATTCGTTACAGTCAATGATGCGGAAATTTTCATCCCAAAATGTAAAGCAAATATCAGTCGCGTCGATCATGATCTTATTGCGTTCGTCAGCTTCCCGAACAGCTTCCTGAGCGGCGAGTTCCCGGCGCAAATCGCGCATATAGCCGACAATGCGGAAACTGTTTTTATAGTCAACCTTCTTTAAGGTAACCTCCGCGGGAATCAATTCGCCGTTCAGCTTGCGGTGCATCCACTTGAACGTAAGCGGCCCGTCTTCTTTGAGCGCTCTGCGTATGTATTCGTCGGCAAGCGCATGCGAAAACCTGCCGTCGGGCTGTACCGGCACGGACAAATTGTAAAAAATGCGGCAGTACTCTTCTTTGGTGGGCACATCGAACAGGTTGAGCGCGGCTTCGTTGCAGTCAACCATGTTGAAATGGTCATCCCATATGTCGCAGGCCAATGGGCTTGAATCAAGCATGAGCCTGCTGTATTCGTCCGCTTCCATTTCCACCCGCTCCTTTTCTTTGCGGGCGGAAATATCGCGCGATATCCCCAGAATTCCAACTGATTTTCCGTCTTCAATAAACGGCGTTTTTACCGTCTCGACATATTTTGTTGAGCCGTTCGGATATATGATAAGCTCTTCTATGGCTTCCGCTTCTTGTCCATCCATGATCCTTCGATCAGCTTCCACGAAAAGCGCTGCCATTTCCTCGTCGATCTTGAATATTTCCATATCGGTTTTCCCGATCAGTTCCTCCTCGCTGCAGCCGGCGAATTTTTCGAAACTGGGGTTGCAACCGCGATACAGCCCGTCGCCGTCTTTATAAAAAATCAAATCAGGAATAGTATCTCTTATCAATTTCAGAACCGTATTGCTTGATCCCATAACGCCTCCGCAAAGCAACATTGAATAATCAGCATATATCCATAATAAATAGTACCGCTTTTTTCAGCGTGATGCCAATTCCATATAAACGGGTGCATGCGGAATAGATTGTTTTCCTTGCCCTCCCTCGTTGTGAAATACACGTGCAGCAGCAGGCGAACACGCGCGGGAATTCATAAAATCGTGTGCCGTTCATAATTTTTATTGATAAGAGCGACTTTTTACTAAAAAAATACAGAATTGTCTATTCATCTGCGAATACGCACGTGTCAACAGCTTTCAGAGCGGGGGCCGAGGCCGCTGATTCGCGTGCCGGAGCGGCGGGGAAAACAGAGAGCAGATGGACACTCTCAATGTCCATCTGCTCTGCCTATGTACAGCGCCCGCCCGGGCGGGCGCTTCAAAGTGGATGCGTTGTACCGTGAAATGCGCACAAGGACGGCGGGAAGCTGTGCCCGCCGTCCTTTTCGCGTTGTCGGAAACGCGCGCTACAGGCTTCCGATCTGATACACGGCCACAGCCACGACGTAGGCCGCGGCGGTGTTGAGGAGTATGCTGAATCCGGCCCAGCCCCAGGAGGCGGTTTCGCGCCGAATGACGGCCACGGTGGCGAAGCAGGGCGCATAGAGCATGACGAAGAACATGAGAGACAGCGCGCGCGCCTTGTTCCAGGCCGGGTCTTCGCTCAGGCGATCGCGCAGGGGGTCGGCCTCCTCCGCGTCCACTTCACCGAGGGAATAGGCGATGCCCAGAGTGGAGACAATGACTTCCTTGGCCGCGAATCCGCCCACCAGAGCCACGTTGGTCTGCCAGTCAAAGCCGGCCGGTCGGCCGATCGGTTCCAGAGCCTTGCCGGCGCGTCCGGCGGCGGAATACTCCAAAGCGGCTTCTTTTTCCGCTTTTTCCACTCCGGCCAGCTTTTCCTCGCGGGCTTCGTCCGTAATATCGGTCAGAGCGGCGATTTCCTGCCGCTGCGCTTCAAAGGCCTCGGCGCGCTCTTCCGGCAGCTTGGGGAAGGTGATGAGCGCCCACATGAGCACGGAAATGGCCAGAATGATCGTTCCCGCCTTTTTGATGTATTCCCAGGCGCGCAGCCAGGTGTGCAGCAGCAGGCCCCAGAGCGTGGGCAGGCGGTAGGGGGGCAGTTCCATGACGAAGGGCGTGGCCTCGCCCTTGAGCACGGTGCTGCGCAGGGCAAGCGCGATCATCAGGGCCGCGACCCAGCCGGCCAGGGTGATGAGAAACATCACGCCCCCCTCCTGCCCGGCGAAAAAGGCCGTGGTCAGCAGGAGAAAAACCGGCACCTTCGCCCCGCATACCATGAGCGGCGCGGTAAGGATGGTGGCGATGCGCTCGCGCGTGGTGCGCAGGGTGCGGGCGGCCATAATGCCGGGCACGGCGCAGCCGCCGGGAATGCCGCCGGAGATGATATAGGGCATGACCGAGCAGCCGTGCAGGCCGAACAGGCGGAAAAGCCTGTCCAGCATGTATGCCACGCGGGCCATGTAGCCGGAGTCCTCCATAAAGGCCACGCAGAAGAGCATGAGCGCGATGAGCGGCACGAAGCCGAGCACCGCTCCCACGCCGGCGATGGCGCCGTCCACCACCAGGGAACGCAGCAGGCCTTCGGGCATGAGGCCGGAAACGCCTGCCGAAAGCCATTTGAAAAATTCCTCGATCCAGCCCATCGGGATATTTCCGAGACTGATGCTGACCTGATAGGTGCCGTAAAGCACGGCCAGCATGATCAGCGGGCCGACCAGCCTGTGGGTGAGCACGCTGTCGAGGCGTTCGGAAAATTCCAGATGCTTTTCGCGATCTTCCTCACGGGAGATCACGCCCTGGCGCAGCAGGGAGTTGATGAAGCCGTAGCGGAAATCGGCTATGCGCGCTTCGGGCGTGGTGTTCAGGCCGCTTTTCAGGTGCGCGGCCAGGGTCTGCACCATGCCTTCCAGTTCCGTGCCCAGGGGGCCGGCACGGCGGCCCTGCTCGATGATGTCGATGTCGCCTTCCAGGTATTTCAGCGCCAGCCAGCGGGCCGGATGGCGATCCGCCAGAAAGCCGGAATCGCTGATTTTCTTTTCCATTTCCTCCAGCACGGGATCGAGATCCGGCCCGTAGGAAAGGCGCAACGGCTTCCATTCCTGCCCCTTGCGTTCCACGGCATACTCTATGGCGGCGCCCATGAGTTCGTTCACGCCCACGCCCGAGCGGGCCACGGTTTCGTGCACGGGAATGCCGAGCAGCTCGCCGAGGCGTTTTGCGTCCACGCGCAGGCCTTTCTGTTTGGCCTCGTCCATCATGTTGAGGCTCAGGGCGAGCGGCACGCCGAGCTCCAGAATCTGCACGGCCAGGTACAGATTGCGCTCCAGCACGCCGGCATTGACCACGTCCACGACCACGTCCGGCCGGCCGTTCACGATCTCGCCGCGCGTGACGCGCTCTTCCTGGGTATAGGCGCTCAGGGAATAGGTGCCCGGCAGGTCGGTCACTTCGGCCGTGACGCCGTTACGCTCCACCTCGCGCCGCTGGCGCTCGACCGTGGTGCCGGGATAGTTGCCCACCCTGCGGTGTGCCCCGGTAAAGGCGTTGAACAGGGTTGTTTTTCCGGAATTCGGGTTGCCCACCAGAGCTATGTGTATGTTCGGCATCGGGTTGTCCTGCAAGAGGGTTAATGAACCTGAAACTCATTCTCAATTAATCTTCGTTTATCCTCATGTCAAGAAGAAAACACATATTTCACAAAAATCGCAGCATACGGTGACGGCGGCTGCATGAAGCGGATCGGCAGCACGTTCCCATCTGCCCCCCGCGCGGCGGCGTCCGCAACCGCCATTTTCATATATCAATGTGATATTCATGAAAAATATCTAAAAATCCGCGCTCCGGTTTTGTATTGACACCCAAGTGGTATGGTGTACAGTACCTTTAAACCTTTTATCCGGGAGGAGGCAATGACGGCATCCATCACTCCGGCGGTTCTCAGCAAGGCGGAAATTTACGTATTCCGCGCGCCGATCGCCGTTCCGGTACGCACTTCCTTCGGAACCATGCACGACAGGCCCGCCGTGTTTCTGCGCCTGGAAGACGCGGACGGGGCATACGGCTGGGGCGAAGCTTGGTGCAATTTTCCCGCCTGCGGAGCCGAACACCGGGCGCGCCTGCTCGAAAGCGTGCTGGTGCCCCTGCTGCTCGGCCGTCGCTTGTCGCCCGAGCGGGGCTGGACGGAACTCAGCCGCGCGGTGGAAGTGCTGGCCCTCCAGGCCGATGAACCCGGTCCTCTGGCCCAGAGCGTGGCCTGTGTCGACCTTGCGCTGTGGGATCTGGCCGCGCGCCGGGCGCAAACACCCCTGCACGCCGTATTGGGCGGAGCCGGCCTGACCGCGATGCCCGCCTACGCCAGCGGCATCAACCATCCCGGCGTGGCCGACACGATTGCGCGCACGCGGGAGGAAGGATACCGCGCCTTCAAGGTGAAAATCGGCTTCGGCGAGGAGCAGGATCTGCGCAACGTCCACAACGCCCTGGACGCGTTGCGCGAAGGAGAACAGCTTGCCTTGGACGTCAACCAGGCCTGGGATCTGCCCCAGGCCCTGCGCATGGCGGAAAAACTTGAAGGCCTGCCCCTGCTCTGGCTTGAGGAACCCCTGCGCTGCGACCGTCCGGCCCGGGAGTGGCTCGAACTGGCCGCGGCCTGCCGCATCCCCCTGGCGGGAGGGGAGAACGTGCGCGGCCGCGAAGCGTTTTCCACCGCCATCGCCGACGGTGCGCTCGCCGTGATCCAGCCGGATATCTGCAAATGGGGCGGCCTGTCCCAATGCCGCGCCGTGGCCGCGCAGGCGCTGAAGGCCGGACGGCGCTATTGCCCGCACTATCTGGGCGCGGGCGTCGGCCTGACGGCTTCGGCCCACCTGTTGGCCGCGCTCGGCGGCAACGGCATGCTGGAAGTCGACTGCAACCCCAACCCCCTGCGGGAAGCTGTACAACCCTTTCCGCCGCTGCGCGACGGGCTCTTCCATCTGGGCGGCGCGCCGGGACTCGGCGCGGAACCGGATATGGAAGGACTCAAGCGACACGAGGTATTTTACAAACTGTGCCGCTGAAAACACCCCGTTTGGGGGCTTTCGGAACGGCCTGCCCCTCAACACGCATGCAACCGCGAGGTACCGCCATGAAACGTTTCGCCGCATTCTTTACCGCCGCCCTGTTCACGACGCTGCTGACCGCAACCTCCATGTTCGGAGCCGAAAAAACCAACATCATCCTGCTCAGCACTCCCTTCGGCACCGGCAGCTACGTGCTCGGCACGGCCATGGAAAGCATCGTCAACAAAGGGAAGTATCCCTTCACCGTGGCCCACGCGGAAACACCGGGTCAGGCCTTCAACATCAACAAGCTGAGCACGGATCCGGCGGCGCGCAAAAACACCGTGATCACGGCTTCTTCCGGCATCAACTGGCTGGCCGCGCGGGGCGAAAAACCCTTTCCGGCCAAACGCGAAGTGCCTCTGCTTCTCGGCGCCTACAACTACTGCGTGACCTGGCTGGTTACGACCGACTCCTCCATCAGGACCATGGCCGACCTGAAGGGCAAGCGCATTGCCATGGGCAGAATTCCCCAGGTGATCTGGGGGTATGAGCCCGATGCCCTGCTGCGCTTCGGCTACGGCGACGATTTTTACAAAAGCCTGAAAATTCAGTTCGTCGGCACCACCGAAGCCGCGACCGCCCTGGTCAACGGTCAGGTGGACGCCGCTACCATCGGCGGCTACATCGACCCGGTGAAGGGCGTGTTCTCGCCCGCTCCCCAGACCGTGGAAATGGTGGCTTCCGGCCGCGATCTCATCCATCTCGACTGGACGAAGGAAGCGGTGGAAAAAACGGCGGCCAAGGACATCGTGCTCACCCCCTATCAGGTGCCCGCCGGCTCCGTGGACAACCAGAAAAATTCCCTCTGGGCCGGGGCCGACATGCAGGGCTTTTTCGCCCACGCGGAATTCCCGGAAGAATCGGCCTACCTCTTCACCAAGGCCATGATCGAGCATGTGCGGGATTTCGCGCAGTACCATGCCATGGGTGCGCTCCTGAGCAGGGAAGGGCTGGTGAAAGGCTGGAAGAAGGAGCAGATCCACCCCGGCGCGCTGCGCGCCTATAAGGAAGCGGGCATACCGATCGACTGAGCCCGCCTGTCCCCGCTCCGGCGGCACAGTCCCGGAGCGGGGTTTTTCCAAAAACTCCCGAAGCGGAAAGCCACGCTTTCCACATGCCGCCGGAGGCTCCCATGTTGAAAGGCCTGTCCCTGCCCCAATGCGTTCTGACCATAGGAAGTCTGGCCATGGTCGCCTACCACGCCGTGGCTTCGCAGTATCTGTATTTCGGCCAGTGGGAACACCAGACCATCCACTTTTCCTTTCTCTTCCTGCTCATTTTCCTGAGTTACGCCGTCAGGGCGAAAAACCCGGCGTACAAGGCCTTTCTCTATCTTGTGCTGCTGATCGCCCTGGCCTGCACGTCCTACGTCTATCTCAACATCGAAGAACTGGAGATGTCGCAGGGCTTTCCCAGCCAGACGGCCGTGGTGGTGGGCGTATGCCTTATTCTGGCAACCTCCCTGGGCACCTTTTTAAGCTGGGGGCTGCCGCTGCTGCTGGTGGCCCTGGGTTTCACGGCCTATTTCTTCTGGGGAGATCTGCTCACAGGGCCGCTGTATCACCCGCATTTTTCGTTCGACTACGTGATTTCCTTCCTCAGTGTGGGACTTTCGGGACTGTATGGACTGTTCATGTCCATCAGCGCGGATCAGGTCTTCATGTTCGTGGTGTTCGGCTCCATGCTCAGCATTTTCAAGGTGGAAGGCCTGCTTATGGAGGCGGGCAAAATCCTCGGCAAACGCCTGCGCGGCGGAGCCGGGCTGACGGCCGTTTTTTCCAACTCCCTGATCGGCATGGTCTCCGGCGCGCCCGTGGCCAACGTGGCCATCACCGGCCCCTTTGTGCTGCCCTACATGCGCCGATCCGGCTATGACGTAGATGAATCCGGGGGCATACTGGCCTGCTCGGCCACGGGCAGCCAGCTCATGCCGCCGGTGATGGGCGCTGCCGCCTTCATGATGGCCACCTTCATCGGCAAGCCCTACGCCGTGGTCATGCTGGCGGCCATACTTCCGGCGCTGCTCTTCTATTTCGCCGCGGCCGTGGGCGTGCAGTTCCTCTCCGTGCGCAAGAACCTGCAAACCGTGCAGATGGACGTGGACTGGGCGCTCATACGCCGGCGCATGTTCGTGTTCATTCTCCCCATCGGCCTGATCTTCGTCATGCTGCTCATGCGCTACAGCCCGGCCAACACGGCCTTCTGGGCCTGCATCGTCACGCTTGCCGTGGGTTTCGCGGTCAGGGACACCCGGCCGACCCTGAAGGAACTCGCCGCTTCGCTGGCGAGCGGGGCCGTCACCGGGGCCAAGATAGGCATCTCCCTCGCCCTGATCGGCATGGTGGCCCAGACCATCATTTCCACGGGCCTGGGCAGCAAGTTGGCGAGCCTCATCCACGTCATCGCCCAGGGGCAGCTTTTCATCGCCCTTCTGGTGACCATGATCGTGGCCCTCATCCTGGGCTGCGCCGTGCCCCCGGCGGCGGCCTACGCCCTGTGCGCGATCATCATCATTCCCACGCTCACGCCCATGGGCGTGGATTTGCTGCGCGCGCACATGTACTGCTTTTATTTTTCCATCATCGCCGCGGTCACGCCGCCGGTGGGGCTGGCCTCCCTGGCGGCCAGCGGCATTTCGGGCGGCAGCTACGCGATAACCAGCGTGCACGGCTTCCGGCTTTCCCTGAGCGGTTTTGTGCTGCCCTTCTTCATCGTGTACAACCCGATCTTTTCGTGGGATTTCAGCAATCCGGCCTGGGCCTGGTGCTCGCTGATCAACATCTGTCTGGGGCTGGTCTTTCTGGGCGGCCTGCTTTACGGGGCCATGGCCCGCACTTTTGCCCCGCACGACTGGCCGGCCGCGGCTGCGGGAACCCTGATCTGCTTCTGGCAGGTCGTGGCCGGGGGGGCCTGGAGCGCCGCATACAATCTGGGCGTCACCGCCTGCATGATCGCCCTGCTCGCGGCGCAATGGATGCTGCAACGGAGGCGGCCCGTGCCGCCGGCCGTGCCGGATGCCGCGCCGGCGTGAGGTAACGGCAAACAAAGTATGCCCTCAGATGTGGTGCTCAAGGGGTATCGAGACGGCGGCTTGGTTTGTCGTCAGACAGCTCTGCTGTCGTCATCCGTACGGCTCGAAGACTCACCTACGGCTGACGCGAGGAAGGCGAAGTTTTCGTGCCTGCCGAGCGGCAGGGGCTGTTGACGCCGCGGGAATTTTCGTCATCTGCCGAGGAGGACAAGCTTTTTACGAAGCGAGTGTATTCTTCAATACTCGACCCGAGGAAAAAGCGACGTCCGACAAAGGCAGGGGCGAAAAGGCCGCGGCGTCATCAAGGAACGAGGTCGATGTCAAACCGCACCCTCCCCCCCGGGTGCACCACTTTGGCCGCGTAGATGATGCAGCCGGAGGGGTCGTGGGCAATGCGCCGCAGCAGCGCCACCGGGGAGCCCGGGGGCAGCCGCAGGTGCCGCGCCGTTTCCGCGCCGACGGTGCCGATGGTGAGCTCCTGCCGGGCCCTGGCGACCTGAATGCCGAATTCGCCCATGACCGGGATGACCGTGGTTTCGTTGAAACGCGCCGGCATGAGATCAAAAATCCGCTTGTCGAGGTAGAGCTCGATGAAGGCGAAGCGCACTCCGTCCTTGATATGGACGCGTTTCATATAGCGATAGACCGGAGCGGGCCGGAGGTCGTTTTCCGTCAGCAGCGGACAGACGGCGACATCGGCCGCTTCCAGCAACTCCACGGTCGCGCCCTCGATGCGCCTGACCATGGCGCCCCAGGACGTGCGCATATTTTCATACGGCCTGTTGGGCAGTTGCAGGCGCACCTGCGTGCCCCTGCCCTGCCGGCTGTCCAGCCAGCCCTCGGCCACAAGAAGCTGCACCGCCTGGCGCACAGTAACCCGCGCCACGTCGTACTTTTCCGCGAGGGCGTGCAGGTTGGGCAGCCGGGTGCCGGGGGCGAGCTCCCCGTTTTCGATGCTCTGGCGTATCAAAGCCGCGAGCTGGCTGTAGAGGGGAGGGCCGGGACGCTGAAAAAGCCGTTCGCGGCCTTCGGGCTGGGAATCATATGCGGACATGCGGAATATTGCCTCAAAATGCGGAATTTCCGCCGATTATAATGAAATTTTCAACAAACTCAAATGTTGCCGCGAGCGGGATTATCCGCGTTTCCGGCGGCCCCCGGTCTTCCCTCTGTCCGGAGCCATCTTGACCAGACACGGCTCGAAGCGGGCCACGATGTCCACCAGTTCGGCCTGGGTGGCCATCACCGCGCGGATGTCCTTGTACGCCTGCGGCGCTTCGTCCACGCCGCCGGAGATAAGGCGCACGCCCCGTTCTTCCAGATAACCCGCCAGTTGTTTGCGCGTAAAGCGCCTGAGCGCCTCGCCCCGGCTCATGCGCCGGCCGGCCCCGTGCGAGCAGGAATGAAGCGCAGCGGCACAGCCCTTGCCCCGCACCACGAACCCCGGCGCGGCCATGGAGCCCGGCACGATGCCCAGCGTGCCTTTGCCGGCCGGGGTAGCGCCCTTGCGGTGGACAATGACGGTTTTGCCGTCGTGCTTCTCCTCCCAGGCGAAGTTGTGGTGGTTTTCCACCGTACACAGCGCCCCGGCGCCCAGGGCGCGCAGCACGTGCCCGTGGATCAGTTCGTGGTTGGCCGCCGCATAACGACCCATAAGGCGCATGGCGGCCCAGTATTCCCGTCCGTCCGCGCTTCTCATGTCCAACCAGGCCAGATGCCTGAGTTCGCGCGGCAGATGGGGGTGCAGATCCATGGCCCGCGTACTGTAGTGTTTGGCCGTTGCTTCGCCCGTGCCCCGGCTGCCGGAATGACTGAGCAGGGCGAGATACGTCCCTTTTTCCAGGCCCAGATCCGGGGCTTCCAGAACAAGTTCACCGAATTCGACAAAATGGTTGCCTCCGCCGCTGGTGCCGAGCTGCTGCCGGGCCTTGTCCTTCATGCGCGCGGTAACGGGGCTTACGTTCCAGTCTTCGTCCATAACCGCGTGTTCGCGCGGCGCCCCCCTGTCGAAGGCCGCGCCCACGCCGAAACGGCATTCCTTTTCCAGCGCCCATATAAAGGCTTCGCGCTTCTTCAAAAGATGGGAGAGCGGCAGATCAAGCACGGAAAGACGCATGCGGCAGGCGATATCCACACCCACGGCATAGGGGATGACCGCGCCGGCCACCGCCAGCACGCCGCCTATGGGCAGGCCGTAGCCCGTGTGCGCGTCGGGCATGAGCGCGCCGCGCACGGCAATGGGCAGGGAGCAGGCGTTTTCCATCTGCGCGATCGCCGCGTCTTCCACGGCGATGTCGCCCCATCGCTTCCAGGGCGCGGGCTCGGCGCGGGGAACGAAGATTTTCACGGCCATCCTCCATCTTCGGCGGAAACGCGCGCAACACGCCTTCCGCGTTGCGCCATATTCCGGCAATAGAGCAAGAC
>JAVBNZ010000035.1:0-19486 GCA_031551145.1 Desulfovibrionaceae bacterium
ATCTGCGCCGTGGCCGGGCAGGTGGCGGGCTCGGACGCTTCCGTGCTGATCTACGGGGAGTCGGGCACCGGCAAGGAACTGCTGGCCCGCTTCATTCACCGGCTTTCCGGCCGCAGGGGCCACCCCTTTGTGCCCGTCAACTGCGGCGTGCTGCAGGGCGAACTGTTCGCCGACAGGTTCTTCGGGCACGAGGCGGGCGCGTTTACCGGCGCGCAGGGCCGGCGCAGGGGCGCGTTTGAGAGCGCGGGCTCCGGCACGCTTTTTCTGGACGAAGTGGGTGAAATTCCCTCTTCCAACCAGACGGATTTTTTGCGCGTGCTTGAGGAGCGATGTTTTCGGCGCATGGGGGGCGAAAAAGACCTGCCCTTCCAGGCGCGCATCATTGCCGCCACAAACCGGCCGCTCATGAACATGGTGCGGGGGGGCGGCTTCAGGGGCGATCTTTTCTACCGCCTCAACGTCGTGCCCGTCTCTCTGCCGCCCCTGCGCGAGCGGCCGGAAGACGTCGTTCCGCTGGCGGAGCATCTGCTGGCCATCTTCCGCCTGCGCTACCATCGCCCGGAGCTGGCCCTGCACGAGCATGTGCTGGAGTTGTTCCACAAGCACCACTGGCCGGGCAACGTGCGCGAACTGCGCAATCTGCTGGAACGGCTTGTTCTGCTGGCCGAAGAGCCTGTTATCGGCCTGGAGCACATGCCGCCGGACATGTACGCGCCCCAGGCCCAGGAAAAGGCGCGGCCGCCCGAGGCCACGCACGCCGCTTCCACGGCGCAGCCCGCCGGCGCGGAGCCTGGGGATTTGCGGCTGGAAGCCGCCGTACGTGAAGCGGAAATACGGGCCATATTGCGCGCCTATGGGCACGCCGGACGGCACAAGGGCGAAACGGCGCGCCTGCTCGGCGTGAGCCCGCGCACGCTGCGCTACAAGCTGGCGGAATACGGGCTCGACATCTGATCCGTCAAAGATTCGCACAAAAATGCGCTGTATCGACTTAAAGACATTCCCGACATGAGGAAACGGAATATGAGCACGCCTTTTACCGACAATTATGACAAGGATTTTCTGCTGAACACCATGATGGGGCCGAACGCCATGCGTATTACGGAAGAACTGGCGAATTTTCTTTCCTTTTCGCCGGGCATGCGCGTTCTCGACCTGGGCTGTGGAATGGGCATTTCTTCCATCCTGCTTGCCGAAAAATACAATGTGACGGTGTTCGCGGCGGATTTATGGATAGCACCCGGCGAAAACGCGAAGCGCTTCGCGGACTTGGGACTTGATGGAAAAATATTTCCCTTTCTGGTTGATGCGACGAAGGAGCTTCCGTTCGCGCACGAGTATTTCGACATGATCATCAGCGTGGATTCCTACCAGTACTACGGCGGTAACGAAATCATGCTGCCCAAGCTCCTGCCTTTTTTGAAAAAGGACGGCATTATGGCGGTGGCCGTGCCCGGATTTACGCAGGACTTCCCCGAAGGACAGTTGCCGGAGGAAGTTCAGCCCTTCTGGACGCCGGAATGGTATTTTTATTCCTGCAACTGGTGGCGGGCCTTATGGGAAAAAGAACCCGGCATGGCGATTACCGTGCTGCGTGAAATGGATTCATGCAGACAGGCCTGGGATGAGTGGCTGCAATCCCCCAGCCCCTATGCTCAGGGCGACCTTGCGATGATGGAGGCGGGAGCCGGAAAATATTTCAATATTATCCAAATCGTGGGGCGGAAAGTTTGAACAAGGCCTGAAAAGAGAACTCGGCGCGCCTGTCCGGCGTGATCCTGCGCGCTTTGCGCTATAAGCCGGCGGAATACGAACTCGACAAACAGCTACACCCGGAGAATCACCATGCGCATATTCATGCTGAGTATCCTCATACTCTTTTGTCTGTTCGCGCCGCATCCGGGAGCGGGCGGAATTTCCGAAACGGACGCGATGCTGCGCGATCTGGCCGGTGCGCTGGCGAGAAAAGACCTTTCTCGATTGCGGGAACTGCTTGATGTGCGGAGCTGTTGTGATTACGCAGGGCGAAGGCACGACGATCTGCGCGGTGGATAACAAGCACGGCATACGCAGTTGGATTCTTTTGAAAGAGGAGGGCGGCCGCCTCAAGGTATGGGCCGTTGCGGAATCAGACAGGGAGGCGCGATTTATCGCGGGCAGGGAATTTCAGGATGCTCTGGCCCGGGTGAGCAAAGAACTGCCCGGCCTGCGTGAGGCAAAGGTTGCCCTCACTGCCGTGCTGGTCAACACAGGGGCGCGGGAGCCGGTCGCCGCGTGGATCACCGGCAGGTATACGGCGAAGGCCGCTTTAAGCGCTTGCGCGGTAACGGACGTGGGCGGGCGGCAGCAGGACAGCACCCATCCACACCCTGCTGCGATCCGGGAACATGCTTCCGCCGAACTCTCGCCGACGTTTCCGGGCAGGGGAATACCGGGTCATTTGCGACATTCAGGATACGGAACTCGTAGTCCGCGTGATCAGAGTAGGCAACCGCAAGGACGTTTACCGCCGACTCCGCAATATCACGAAAAACAAAAGCCGGAATGACTATTTTATCAGTCATTCCGGCCTTCTCAAATTTATGGTGCCGAGGGACAGAATTGAACTGCCGACACGGGGATTTTCAGTCCCCTGCTCTACCAACTGAGCTACCTCGGCACGGCAGGGAACTCTTACGTAAAAAATCCGTTTCCGGCAAGTTTTTTTTTCCCGTCGCGCGTCGTTCCGGCTTCAGCCGGCACGGGCCGTCGGTGTCGGAATCACGCATATTGCATTGACTTTCAAAGAGATATGCTCCATACAGCGATATCATGGGCGTCGGGCTCGGGACGGGCCGCACAGGGAAACGCGCGCCGCGCGACCGGGGAGCAGCATGAAGCGCTTTTTTTACGGGTACATTTCAAGAACACTGTATCTTATTGTTCTCATTTCCGTCCTGCCGGCGCTCGGGCTTATTCTCTATTCCGGCCTTGACGCGATACGCGGCGAACACGACCAGGCACGGCTCAAGGCCGAGGAAGTCGCTTCCTCCCTGCTTGCGCGGCAGGCGCTGATGCTGGACAACGCCCGCGTGCTGCTCATGACTCTGGTGCAGGTGGGCGACGTGCGGGAGCGCAAACTCCAGGCCTGCCTCGATCTGCTCAACAACATCCGGGCGCGCAGCCCCATGTTCAGCGAAATTCTGCTCCTGGAAAGGAACGGCGACGTGTTCGCCGCCACGCGGCCGGACAACATGGGGAAAAACCTGGCGCGGCGGCCGTATATTCAGGAAACGCTGCAAACCGGCTCCCCCACCCTGAGCAGGATAGTGACGGAGGGACCGGGCGGGCGCAATTACCTGCCTTACGCGTATCCGCTGGCGGACGCGTCGGGGGATTTGCGGATGATCGCGGTCGTCTGCATCGTCTTTGCCGAGGACATGCTCAATCCCGGCGAACAAAGCCTGTACGAGGGCGCCCGCACGCTTCTGCTCGATCGCGGCGGGCGGATCATCCTGTCCCTGCCTCCGAGTCCGGACTACGCCCCCGGCAATCCTCTGCCCACGCAGGCCCTGCGGGGCGTACAGGATACAATCGGGCAGCGGGGCGTCGCCATGATCGGGGGAGAGAACGACCCGGACGGGCAGCTCGTGGCCTATTCCCGCTACATGGATGCGAGCAGGGACTATTCGCTGCTGACCGTTATGCTTACCGTGCATACCAGGGAAGCCTTCGCCGCGGCGAACGCCCGCCTTCACTACCTGCTTCTTTTTCTGGCGCTGACGACCCTGCTCGGCTTCGGCATCGCCTTCATTCTCGGGCAACTGGCGCTGGGCGATCCGGTGCGGCGGCTCATCAAGGCCAGCCGGAGACTGGCGGCCGGAGAGCCGGACGAGGCCGACCCCGGCGAGGATATAGGCGGACAGATCGGCGCGCTGTCCCGGAGTTTCGGGATCATGTCGCGTGAACTGGCGCAGCAGCAGATGCTGCTTGTCGAGGCCAGAAACCAGGCGGAGCAGGCCAGCAGAACGAAAAGCGCATTTCTCGCCAATATGAGCCATGAAATCCGCACGCCCATGAACGCCGTTATCGGCATGGCCCATTTGCTGCTCAAAACCCCGCTGAATCCCGCACAGCGCGATCAGGTGGGCAAAATCCGCAACGCGGGCAACAACCTGCTCGGCATCATCAACGACATTCTGGATCTGTCGAAGATAGAGGCAGGTCGGATGGATCTGGAATCCGCGCCCTTCGCGCTCGACGAGGTGTTCGATCACGTGCGGGTCATTGCCGCGCAGCGTGCCGGGGAAAAAGGCCTCAACCTGCGCATCGGCCGCGCGCCGGACGTGCCGGGGCGTCTGGTGGGCGATTCTCTGCGCCTGGGCCAGATCCTGATCAACCTGCTGAACAACGCGATCAAGTTCACGGAGCAGGGGGAGGTCGAGCTCGCCTGCGTGCCGGAACGGATGGCGGATGCGTGCGCCGTGTTGCGCTTTTCGGTGCGGGACACGGGCATAGGCATGACCGGGGAACAGCAGGCCAGACTGTTCTCGCCCTTTGTGCAGGCCGACAGCTCCACCACGCGCAAATACGGCGGCACGGGCCTGGGGCTGGCGATCACCAAACATCTGGTGGAACTTATGGGCGGAAGCATCTCCATGAGCAGCCGGCCGGGAGAGGGCACCGTCGTCAGCTTTACCGCGCGCTTCGGGCTGGATGCGCGGCCGGAGGAAGCCCCGGTCGGCGCGGTGCCGTCGGCCGCGGAAACGGAAAGGCCGGAGTCCGCGCCGCTCCGTTTTGAAAACGCCAGGGTGCTGCTGGTGGAGGACAATGAAATCAACCGGGAGATCGCCACGGCTTTTTTGCAGGAATTCGGCATCACGCCGCTGTCGGTCGCAAACGGACGGGAAGCGGTGGAAGCCGCGCTGCGCGGACATTTTGATCTCATTTTCATGGATGTGCAGATGCCGGTTATGGACGGCCTGGAAGCCACGCGCGCGATCCGCGCGGGCAGCGCTCCCGGCGCGGATGCCTTGCCCATCATCGCCATGACGGCCGGCGCCATGGCCGAAGACCGCGCCCAAAGCCTTGAGGCCGGCATGAACGATCATCTGGCCAAACCTTTCAATCCGAAACAGCTTGAGGATCTGCTCCGGCGCTGGCTTGTTCCTTCAGCCTGATAAAACGTACCGGCGCTTTTTCGCATAAAGTGCGACGCGCGGATGCTTCACCCGCAACGTGAGGCATGGCACGCTTTTGGGAGGGAGATTTCAAACAAATACAGTGTGAAATGCTTTTACGATACATTGTAGACTTTTTTTAAAAAATGTTGTACGAATGTCACTACTGCCCGAAAAACATACCCGCCGGGTATTTTCTTCGTGTCGGGCGTCTTGCGTCCCGCCGAGTTTCGCGGTATAGTGCCATTATGTGAAATTCTGTTTCCGAACAAACAACACCACCACGTAACACAATGTATCCGGAGGCATCCTGCATGAAATCTCTTTCCATTTTTATAGCGACGGCGGCTCTGGTGCTCGGCTCCGCTTTCGCGGCCGTGGCGGCCCCACTGGCCAACTGCTCAAAAAAGGTTGAAAGCTTTGACTTTGTTGTGGACTATTCCGGGTCCATGATGATGAGCTTTCCCCAATTGAAAAAAGTGAAAATAGAAGTCGCCAAAAGCATCATGCAGAGCATGAACGACAAAATTCCTTCCCTGACCTACAGCGGCGGCCTGCACACCGTGGCGCCGGCCTCCACCATCGTGGAGCAGGGCCCCTGGGATCGCGGCGTTCTGGCCAAAGGCATCACCAAGGTACGCTCCAACCTCGACATCGTCGGCCGCATGACCCCGATGGGCGACGGGTTTAAGGCGCATGAAGCCATGGTCGGCAACATGAAGCGCCCTGCCGCCCTCATTCTTTTCTCCGACGGCGACAACAACCGCGGCATGGATCTCGTTTCTGAAATCCAGAATATTTACCAGACCCAGCGCGACGTGGTCGTGCACATCGTTTCCTTTGCCGACACCAAGAACGGCAGGGCCATTCTGGATCGCGTCGCCGCGCTCAACAAGAACAGCATTTACGTCAGCGCGGCCGAACTGGCCACCAGCGATGCCGCCGTGGAAAAATTCGTGCAGGAAGTCTTCTGCGCCGAAGATGAAGTCATTGTGCTGCGCGGCGTCAACTTCGCGTTCGACTCCTATGCCCTCGACAGCAAGGCCATGGGCATCCTGAACGAAGCCGCGACCATCATCAACGGCAAGCCCGGCAAGCCCGTGGTGCTCCAGGGCTGGACGGACTACATCGGCACCGACGAATACAACGCGAAGCTTTCGCAGCGCCGCGCCGATTCCGTGAAGAGCTACCTCGTCAAGCAGGGCGTGCCCGCCTCCCGCCTCACCGCCGTCGGCAAGGGCAAGTCCTACAAGTACGACAACAAGACCGCCGAAGGCCGTTACATGAACCGTCGCACCGAAGTGCTGACGGACTGACGCCCGCGCGGAGATTCGGGATTATGCGACGCGGCGCGGGAAACCCGCGCCGCGTGCGCGCATTCGGATAAGGAGAGGGGTATGAAGGGTTGGAAGGGTATGTTCCTTTGTTCCGCGGCGGCCGCCTGCCTCTGCGCGGCACCCGTTGCGGGGCTTTGCGCTCCTGAGAGCGTTGTGGTGCAGCAGGGCCAGAGCTTGAGCTCCATCGCCTCGCAGCATGGAGTTTCCGTCAAACAGCTCGCGCAGTGGAACAATCTCAGTTCGCCCGACAAGGTGAAGGTCGGCCAGAAAATATCCCTGCGCCCGCCCGCCGGAGAAGTGGGATCTTCCTCCGTGGCCCTGGCGACGGAACCCGGTTCTTCGTCCAAGGCCGCGCTTGCGCCCGCCGCGAAAAACTCCGGAAAGACCGTCGCCAAGAAGGAAAGCGCCCCGGCCATCCCTTCCATGCCCGTGGGCGTCACCGCCCCGGCCGGCGTGCCCGACAAGGTGAAGGCCGAACTTGCCTCCGTGGCCGACACCCTGGTGAACAACGCGGCCAAAAGCATCATGCCCAACGTCCGCTCCAAGGCCGTGGCCCCCGGCTCCGGCGGCGGCTTTGTGGCTTCCTACACGGAAGTGGAGGTGGCGACCGCGCGCGCCGAAGTCATTCCCTCCAGCGAAAAAGACAAGTATGTGGGCTCCATCCGCTATCTGGAGCATCAGTATGAATGCCCGGGCGGCAGCAAGGCCGAAGCTCTGCAGGCCTCCTGCAACAAGGTCAAATCGCGGCGCATGAACGAGCTGATTCGCTACGAAAAAGGCAAGTGGCATTACTAACATTTCAGAAGATCAAGAATAGTTGAGTCGAACGGCTTTTTTGCTCCGGGTCGGGGACGAAAGTCCGCCTCCCGCGCAAAAAAGCCGTTTGCCTTGTTGGTCAAGCGCAAAATACCGTCGTCGCGTCATGAGCAAAAAAAAGCGCCCGATTCCTCCCTCCCCCCTGGAGGCGGCCCTGCCGCCGGGCGGAGCCGATACCCACGCCCATCTGGACATGGAGCCCTTTGCGGCCGACCTGCCCGAGGTGCTTGAGCGCGCCTTCGCCTGCGGCGTTTCCCACATCGGCAACGTCTTTCTCGGTTCGGAAGCCTACGAGCGGGGGCGCCGGCTCTTCGACGCGTATCCCCAGGTTTTTTTCCTCATCGGCATTCACCCCAACGAGGCGCTCGACTGCACCGAGGGAGAACTTGCGCGTCTGAAGGAAATCGCGCGCGCGGACGCGCGCGTGAAGGCCATAGGCGAAATCGGTCTGGACTTTTTCTGGGAGGATTGCCCGCCCGAAACCCAGCACAGGGCTTTTCGCGCCCAGATTGCCCTGGCGCGCGGACTCGACCTGCCTCTGGTCATCCACAGCCGAGACGCGACCGAAGCCACCCTGGCCGTGCTGGAGGAAGAAAAGCTCGACGGCTACCCCCTGCTCTGGCACTGCTTCGGCGGCGACGCCGCCCTGGCCGAACTGCTGATTCGGCAGGGGCGGCACATTTCCGTGCCCGGCCCCGTGGGCTACCCGGCCAACAACGACCTGCGCGAGGCCTGCCGCCGTATCCCGCTCGATCGCCTGCTTTTGGAAACAGACGCCCCCTACCTCTCTCCCCTGGAATGGCGCGGCAAACGCAACGAGCCCGCCTTCACCGTTTTCACCGCCCGCCGCATCGCCCTTGAGCGGAACATGGACCCCGCCGAATTCTGGACGGCCTGCGGCGTGAACGCGCGCCGCTTTTTCGGGTTGTAACACCCAGCATTCACACGCCCGGCGCATAGCGCTCGACCGCGACATGCTCCGCTCCGGCGGATGAAAACACGCTGCGGAAGAGGGCAAAGGAGTCGACCGTGAACGTCCCCCGCGCGGCGGCGCTGTGCGCCGCGATGAAGGCGCTTGCTTCAGCTTTGGAGGGAGGCCGCAGGCGGCGCAGGGTGATGTGGGGATGGAAGGGACGGGCCTCCGAAGGGAACAGATCCGCCAGGGCCGCGTCTATGCGGGCCTTGAGCGCGGCAAGGGGAGGGCAGGGCGCAATCCCGGCCCAGAGCACGCTTTGGCCCCGGCGGTGGAACGCGCCCAGACCGTCGAGATGCAGGGCGAAAGGCGCGACCCGTACGGTGCGCAGGACCGTGCGTATCGATTCAAGCTCGGTTTGGGGGCGTTCGCCCAGAAAGCGCAAGGTAAGATGGGGCGCAGCGGCGGGCCGGCGTGATGCGCTTTGCAGGCGCCGCAAAAGCGAACACAGGTCTTCGGGAAGTTCCAGAGCGATGAACAGGCGCGCGGAGCCGCCTTCGCTCACTTCTTTCCGACCCTGCGCAGCAGAATGGGCGTGTCCGCGCGCGCCGCGCCCGCGCCGTGGATGCGCAGCACCAGAAAATCCTTGCCCAGGCGCGTGAAGTAATAGGCCGCGTTGCCGCGCAGCAGGGCGAGCGTGCCGGGAGAATCCTCCCCGATCGGCAGGGTTTCCGGCGCGCCGCGCTTGGCGGCGGCAGCCGTGGGACCGGCGATTTCCGTTACGCCCGGCGTGTCGAGATTGAATTCCAGATCGTAGAACTGTTTGTCGTTCTCCTGGGCAGCGAAATGCCAGAGGCCGCGGATTTTTGTTTTCGGCGCATCAAAAGAGGCGTTTTGGCGGAGCAAAATACGGGTTTTGCCCCCGCCCTGCACCAGGAGGATATTGTTGTGTATCTTGATGACCTTGCGCTCGTCGGCCGGGTTGTTGCTGCCGGTCGGCTTGACGATGGCCCAGGTGCGCCCTTCGGCCGGCACGGAATAGGGCATGTTTTGCGTGCCGGTGTCAACGGTGCCGGCTTCCTCGTTGATTCTCAGGATGTCCGTTTTATCGTCGTAATGGAACCAGGTGCCGCTGATGCCCAGAGACGCGGCCTGCGCGGCCGGGGTGAACAGCAGAAGCAGCATGCACAGAAAAGAAAGGGTGTGGATACGCATAAGAAAACTCGCGGTTGTCACAACACCCGGAGCAGAATTGCGCCGGGCAATCGCCGCCTGATGGAGCGGGGAAGCGGGAAGCAAAAAAATGTTCCGCTTCCCGTACTACTATAATTCATCAGGCAGTTCCCGCAACTCCGCCAGGCTGAATACCGGGCCGTCCACGCAAACATATTTGTGGCCGATGTTGCAGCGCCCGCAAATGCCTATGCCGCACTTCATGCGTTTTTCCAGAGTGGTGAAAATCTGTTCGTCGGGGAAGTCCAGCTTCTTCAGCGCCTGAAGGGTGAATTTGATCATGATCGGCGGCCCGCAAAGCACGGCAACGCAGTTTTTCGGCTTGGGCGCAAGTTCGAGCAGCACGTTGGGGATGAGGCCCACCTTGTGCTCCCAGCCCTCAAAAGGCGCGTCGATGGTCAGGGTGGCGCGCAGATCCTTGTGCCGCAGCCAGCCGTCCAACTCGTAGCTGAAGGCCATGTCGCGCGGACTGCGCGCGCCGTACAGCAGGTCTATGGCGCCGTAGTCGCCCGCGTTGTCCAGCAGGTGCAGCATAATGGTGCGTATGGGGGCCATGCCTATGCCGCCGCCGATGAAGAACACGTCCTTGCCCTTCCAGCTTTCCCAGGGGAAGGCGTTGCCCAGCGGCGCGCGCAGGCCGACCTTGTCGCCCGGCGAAAGCTTGTGGATGGCGGCCGTGACCTCCCCGGCCTTCATCACCGAAAACTGCAGGTATTTTTTCTGCGAAGGCGGAGAGTTGATGACAAAGGTGGATTCGCCCGCGCCGAACACGGAAATCTGCCCCACCTGGCCGGGCTGGAAGCTGAAGTCCTTCATGCGTTCCGCATCGTCGAGCACCAGGCGCAGGGTGACGATCTGGGGCGTTTCGCGGATCACTTCGGCCACGGTGGCGATTTCCGGCAAATAGGGATTGCCGGCCGCGCCCACGGGCGTGATTTCCCGGGCCGGCGCCGCTTTGGCAGGAATTTCTGCCGGGGGTCGGGCGTCTTTTGCGACCGGGAGACGGGCTTCGCGCACGGCGGGCGGCTGCGCTTCTTTTTTGGCCGGAGTCTGCGCTTCTCGTTTTGCCGGGGTGAGTGTTTCTTTCGCCACAGGGGAGAGAGTTTCGCGGGTGGCGGGCGGCTGCGCCTGCGACTTCGCGGGCGGGGATGCCGGCGGCTGCATCGCCTTTTCAACCGCGGCGGGGGCCTTTTTCGCGCTTTTGCTCTTTCCGGCCTTTGCGCTTTTCGCGCCTTTCGCGCTCGGGGCTTTGGTCTTTTTTTCGCTGGTCATGGAGCACTCCGAAAGGATTTGGCTAATCGGCCGTCGCCGCGAGCACGATGCGGCGGATATCAAGCTGCACCGGGCAGTTTGTAATACAGCGTCCGCAGCCGCTGCACGAAAACACGCCGTCCCATACCGTGGGGTAGAAGCTGAACTTGTGCATCACGCGGTTGCGCATGCGCAGGGCCTTGAGCGTGCGCGGGTTGTGGCCGCTCGCCTCTCTGGTGAAGAGGGAGGACATGCAGCTGTCCCAGTTGCGCAGCCGGCGGCCTTGCAGGCCGGCCCCTTCGTCCGTGATGTTGAAGCAGTAACAGGTGGGACACATGTAGGTGCAGGCCCCGCAGGACAGGCAGTGCGCGGTCATTTCGCGCCAGAAGTCCAGGTCGGCGAAGCGGGCGGCGAGTTTTTCGCGCGTGGCGCTCAGATCCGGCGCGGGCGGGCGCATGTCCAGGCTTGCCTTGCGCAGGGCCAGGGCTTCCTCATGCCGCGCCCGGCCGTCAGCGAAGAGATCGCGCACAGCCGGGTCTTCAAGCAGGGCCGCGCCTTTCTCACTGACGGATTCGAGCAGCAGGCCGTCTTTCAACCGCGTCATAAGAATATCCGAACCCTGCGGATCGGCCGGGCCGCTGCCCAGCCAGTCGCAGAAGCAGGTGGCGCAGGGCGCGTTGCAGGTCAGGCTGATGATGTGGAGCTGTTCCCGGCGTTCGGCGTAATAGGGATCGCGGTGCGGGCCCTGCAGATAGGGCCTGTCGAAGATCACGAAGCCGCGCGCGTCGCAGGGCCGGCAGCCGAAGATGATGGTGGGCTCGGCCCTGCGGGAATCGTCCAGGGAGGGAATGGTGCGGCCGTCTTCCTGTTTGGCGCGGCTGTATGAGAACAGGGTTTCGCAGGCCGGAAGCGCCGCCGCCTTGGGGGAGACGGTCGCGCGTTCCAGCGTGAATTCCGCGCCTGTATAGGGCTTGAAGACGACGCTCGCGCCTTCCTTGGTGGGGACGAGCAGCCGCGCCCGCGCGGCGAGCCTGTCGGCCGCCTCGTTCAGGGCGTTGTGGGGCAGAAACAGGGTGCTCATTTCCAGTCCCTCTCATGGATGTTTTTTTCTTCCGCTTCATAGCCCAGCAGGGGCGGCACGGCCGAGGCGTTCATGCCCGCCTTGTAGCCGTCGAAGAGCTCGCCCACGATCGCATTCAGCTTCTGGCGCATGGCCATGATGGGAATGGAAACGGGGCAGGCCCTGCGGCACTGGGCGCAGCCCGTGCAGCGCCCGGCCAGATGCAGGGCGTGAATGACCTGGAAGAAGAGCTTTTCGCTCACCGTGTCTTCCTGGGTAAGCCAGTGCGGGTCGCGGCTTTCGGCCACGCAGAAGTCGCGGCACACACACATGGGGCAGGCGTTGCGGCAGGCGTAGCAGCGCAGGCAGCGTTCCATGTGCCCCCGCCAGTAGGAAAGGCGCTCGCCCAGGCTCATGGATTCCAGCAGCGCGAGTTCGGAATACAGCGAGGGATCGGGCTGGGTCGGCACCGGGGTGACATGGCCCAGGCGCACGTCGGCCGTTACCGCGCCGGGCGTGGCGCAGGCGAAGCAGCGATCGAGCGCGACGTCCTTCATGGCAAGCCTGTAGTCCTTGCCGTCCGCGCGGATTTTGACGGCATCCGCGTCATATTCCACACTTTCGATGTAGGCCGGGTCGCCTATGACGGCGCGGATTTTATCGTAATCCAGCGTGCCTTCGCAGGGCAGGGAGAAGATCGTCACGTCCTCGCGGCGGATAAGTTTTTCCTGCAGCAGCTCGACCACGGAGCGCGAATCGCAGCCCTTGACCACGATGCCGATCTTCTTGCCCTTGAAGGAGGGCAGATAGACCGCCGGGTTGGTGGCGTTGAGCGGGCCCCAGATGAGCCTGTCCACGTCTTCCGGCGTTTTCATGAAGGCCGGTACGCTGTGCAGGGGATCAAAACCCTGCTGCCAGCCGATCACGCAGTCCAGATCGGGCAGGGCCTGTTTGATCTTCTCCTTCAGTTCCGCAAGGGGCGCGCTTTGCCCCGTGCCCAGGGGGCGCAGGGGAGTTTTCGCGCCTTCGGGCACGCGCAGCAGGGGCGCGGCGTCTTCCAGGCGGGGAGCCGGCCCGAGTTTGTGGATGCGATCGGTAAAGCTCGTCACCACATGCTGCCAGCGCTGTCCTTCGGAAGCCGAAACCCAGGTGTAGTCGAAGCGTTCGCCGTCTATGCCCAGGATGGGCAGAAAGTGTTTGAGCACTTCCAGCCGCCTGCGGGCGTAATAGTTGCCCGCCGAATAGTGGCAGTCGCGCGGGTGGCAGCCGGAAACCAGCACCCCGTCCGCGCCGTTCAAGAGGGCACGCACGACAAAGAGCGGATCGACCCGGCCGGAGCAGGGCACGCGGATGATGCGCAGATCCGTGGGTTGCCCGGCGCGGGCCACGCCTGCCGTATCCGCGCCGCCGTAGGAGCACCAGTTGCAGAGAAAACCGACAATGCGCAGCTCTTTTCCTTTCAGCACCGGCATATGGCGTTCACCTCCGCAAGAATCTGGTTATCCGTGAAGTGGGCAAGCTGTATGGCCCCCTGCGGGCAGGTGGAAGCGCACAGGCCGCAGCCCTGGCAGACGGTTTCTATCACCTCCGCCTTGGGCTCGCCGCGCAGGTCGATTTCCTTGATCGCGCCGAAGGGGCAGGTCTGGATGCATTTGCCGCAGCCCACGCAGCGCCGCGCGTCCACGTTGGCGATCTGCGGGTCGCTTTCCAGCTTGTCCTTGGAAAAAAGCGCCAGCACCTTGGCCGCCGCGCCCGAACCCATGCCCACGGAATAGGGGATGTCTTTCGGGCCCTGGCAGGCCCCGGCCAGAAAGACCCCGGCCGTGTTGGTCTCCACGGGCTTGAGCTTGGGATGGCTTTCCATAAAGAAACCCAGGTTGTCGTAGGAGATGCGCAGCTTTTCCGCCAGCGCGGCCGCGCCGGTCGCGGCCTCTATGCCCACGGCCAGCACCACGAGATCGGCGGGGATTTCCACCGGCCGGGCGAGCAGGGTATCGGCCCCGCGCACCAAGAGGCGCCCCTTGCCGTCAGGAATGATGGAACTGACCCGGCCGCGTATGTAGTCCACGCCGTATTCCTCGGCCGCGCGGCGCGTGAACTCGTCGTAGAGTTTGCCCGGCGCGCGTATGTCCATGTAAAAGATGTAGGAGTTGGAATCCGGGATGTGGTCTTTCGTCAGCACGGCCTGTTTGGCCGTGTACATGCAGCAGAAGCCGGAGCAGTGCGGCCTGCCTATGGAACGGTCGCGCGAGCCCACGCACTGGATGAAGACCACTTCTTTCGGCTCCTTCCCGTCCGAGGGACGCGTGACGTGCCCGTTGCTCGGCCCGTTGGCCGAAAGCATGCGCTCGTACTGGAGGGAGGTGATCACGTCCGGATAACGCCCCGCGCCGTATTCCTGGTAGACCGTCCAGTCCATGAGGTCGTAGCCCGTGGCCGCGACGATCGCGCCCACTTCCTCGGTCACGAACTCTTCCTGCATGTCGTAGCGTATCGCGCCGGTGGGGCAGACCTTTTCGCAGACCCCGCACTTGCCCTTGGTGAATTGCCGGCAGTGCGCCGCGTTGATCGAGGCGCGCTTGGGAATGGCCTGGGGAAAGGGAATATTGATGGCCGTGGTTGCGCCCAGCAGTTCGTTGAAGGCGTCGGGCGTTTTTTTGGCCGGGCATTTTTCCATGCACAGGCCGCAGCCGGTACAGAGCTTCCAGTCCACATAGGTGGCGTGCTTTTTGATCGTCACCTTGAAATTGCCCACATAGCCGGAGATGTCCACCACCTCGGCGCGGGCGTAGAGGGTGATTTTGTCGTGCTGGGCCACGTCCACCATTTTCGGGCCCAGAATGCAGCTTGAGCAGTCCACGGTGGGAAAGGTCTTGTCGAGCTTGGCCATTTTGCCGCCGATGGTCGCTTCGCGTTCCACCAGCACCACGGGGATGCCGCCGTCGGCGCAGTCCAGCGCGGCCTGAATGCCGGCCACGCCCGCGCCTATGACCAGCACCCGCTTGTTCACGTCAAAGCTCTTGGAGAAGAGCGGGGTGTTGCGGCGCAGCTTTTCCACGGCCATGAGCACGAGTTCGGCCGCCTTGTTGCTGTTGGCCTCCATGTCCTTGCCGATCCAGGAAACGTGCTCCCGGTTGTGGGCCATTCCGACCATATACCGGTTCAGGCCCGCCGGTTCCACCGTGCGGCGGAAGGTGGGCTCGTGCATGCGCGGGGTGCAGGAGGCCACCACGACGCCGTCCAGTTGATGCTCCTTGATCGCTTCCTCTATAGCCACCTGGCCGGGTTCGGCGCAGGCATACATGAGCGGAACGGAGTACACGACGTCGGGATAGGCGAGCGCGGCCTCGGCCACGGCTTTGCAGTCCACGGTCGCGGCGATGTTGCTGCCGCAGTGACAGATAAAGACGCCTATTCTCACGGCCTTGCCTCCTTATCCGTCGCCGTGTCCGAATGGGCCGGCGCGGGCTTCGCCTTTTTGGGCTCGTCCGCCTTCACAAAGGCCGCGGCTTCGCGCGCGGCCTGCATTTTTTCAAGCAGTGCGTCGGGACTGACGCAGAGCTTGTCCAGACCCAGACGGGCCGGCGAACAGCCGAAGGCCAGGCCCATAATCTGCGTGAAATAGAGCACCGGAATTTTGAAGTTCCGGCCCACGGCTTTCGCGGCCTGCTCCTGGCGCAGATCGAGATTCATCTGGCACAGGGGGCAGGCCACCACGATGGCGTCCGCCCCGTGATCCTCGGCCAGGGCCAGGATTTTGCCCGAAAGGCGCGCGGTCATCTTCTGGCTGGGAATGCCGTGCGAAGCGCCGCAGCATTCGGTTTTGGCGGGAAAGTCCACCACCATGTCCGCCCCGCAGGCCCGGAGCAGATCCTCCATGCCCGTGGGGTTTTCCGGGTCGCCGAAGTTCATGACTTCGGCCGGCCGGCTCATCAGGCAGCCGTAGTAGGGCACAAGCCGCACGCCCAAGAGGAGCCGGGCCGTGCGCCGCTTGATCGCCTCAAGCCCGAAATCTTCCAGCAGCATCTGCATCACCGAACGGGTGGGGGGGAATGCGCCGCTCGGTTCGTCGAGCAGTTCGTCCACCCCGGCGCGGAAGACGGGATCTTCCATGCGGTGCGCCGCCAGACGCAGGTTGGACAAACAGCTCGGACAGGGCGTGAGCAGGCCGCCCTCGCCCGCCGTTTTCGCGGCCAGGGAAAGATTGCGCGCGGAAAGCGCGGCGGAAAGCTCGGTGCTCACGGCATGGGCGGGGGTGGAGCCGCAGCAGCTCCAGTCATCGATCTGATCCAGCGTGATTCCCAAAGATTCGCAGACCGCGCGGGTGGAAAGCTCGTAATCCGCCGAGGAGCCGAGCGCGGAACAACCGGGGTAATAGGCGTAATTCACGGCTTCACCCCCTCTTTTTCGCAGCGGGCCTTATAGCGCTCGAAAATACGGCCCATGGCCGCGTTTTCCTTGATCACGTGGGGCAGCATGCCGAGCTTGTGCCGGGAAAGCGCGGGCCAGGCGATGTCCAGATCCCCGAACAGTTTGCCGGAGCGCAGCTTGAAGAGCGCCATCACTCCCAGTTCGTAGGAACGGCCGAAGCGGCGCACCGTTTCCAGGAAGGAGAGCCAGAACCTGTCGATTTCCGGCACGCGGATGCGCCCTTCGCGCCGGGCCGTATGACGCAGGGTTTCCATGACTTCGGCCACTTCGATGTTGTTGGGACATCGCAGAGAGCAGGTGCTGCACGACAGGCAGTACCAGAGGGAAAGGCTCGAAAGAACCTCCTCCTTCATGCCGAGCTGCACGGCGCGGATGATCTGGTGCGGCTGCAAATCGTAGGCAAAGGCCGCCGGGCAGCCCGCCGTGCAGTTGCCGCACTGGTAGCAGGTGGAGAGGTTCTGGCCGCTTTCCTGTTCCACCTGTCGGGCGAACAGGGGATCGCGCGCCTGTGAAAGAGGAATATCCATATATATGTCTCGCTTTTTAAGCTTAAGGGCGTAAAGCCCGTACGCAATGCCATGTATAATCATTGCGCTCCGCGTGCAGTCGCAAACGCGACAGGGCGCGAAACTCGTGCGCAATACAGCTACTTATATGCTTACGAAAAGGATGGCAAGCAAGGGGAGGGAAGGTGGAGTGGCGTATAACTATATGTAACGATTACATTCTTTGTTACAGCCAGCGCATTGTGTGAAAAATGCCGCGGGAAAGAGTCGGCCGGCTTGATGGAGCCGGGTTACCCCCAATACCAATACAGCCAGGCCACGCAGATCATGCTTGCGGCGCGCATGGCCTGGTTGGCCAGCACCAGTTCCAAGGCCCTGGCCGGCTTGAAATACCCGGCGTAGGCCGGCAACTGGTGCCGTATGGCCCGCATGGGCGTGGACAGAATATTTCCCACCAGCAGTGCCAGCACCACTTCGGACGAACTTAAGCCCCCGGCGTTGAACACGCTGCCGGCCGCCGAAAGCGCGGCGCCCATCTCCGCCGCCAGATGCAGCGCGATGATCCCCAGGGCCTGCGGCTTCAGAAACGACAGCCAGTCCGCGTGCGCGGCCAGCCAGTCCTGCGCGGCCGCGAAACAGCCGTGCTTCTGCAGCAGGTACATGATCACGTAGATCGGTATCGTCACATACACGAGCCTCGGCAACCGGCGTTTAAAACGCGCCCAGGCCGTTTTGGCCGCTTCCCTGAAATTTTTTGGCGCGCGATCCGCATAGGCCGCGCCCGCCTCTTTCCGCGCAGGCAGCGCGAAATGCGCGACAACCGCCGTCAGCAGCGTGCGCGTGAAAGCCGCGCCCAGGCACAGGCCCGCGTACACCGCGGCCGGCGGCCCCAGAACCGGCCAGGTCAGCAGAAAAAGCGTGGGCAGATGGATCATGAAGCTCGGCAGGCTGTTGAACAGGTTGGCGAACATGATCTCCCTGCCCGAAAGCTCGCCCCGTTCATGCGCTTCCGCCAACAGGGCATTGGCCGAGGCAGGGGACACGAAAGCCAGCGCGAACGAGGCGCCGGCCGCTTCCCGCAGATGCGAGAAACGCACCAGCGGCGCGGCCAGACGCGCCAGCAGACGCGTCCACTGCAACGCTTCCAGCACGTTCGCCACCAGCAGCGCCGCCGCCATGCCGAACAGCAGGCGCGCCAGCGGTTTGAAAAGTTCGGTGATGAGGGTTGTATCCATAAACGAAACCTGACAAAGCATCACACGGAAAGCTGTTCGTCCACAGGCAAATCTTTGCGCGAGGCCTGCGCGCGCGCCAGCACGTCGCAGCGTTCGTTCTCCGGATGGCCGGAGTGCCCGCGCAGCCAGTGGAAGCGCACCGTGTGACGCTTGAGCAGGGGCAGCAGGCGTTCCCACAAGTCCCTGTTCTTCACGGGTTTTTTGGCGGAGGTGAGCCAGCCGTTGCGCTGCCAGTTGTCCAGCCATTTGTCTTCCACAGCTTTGCGCACGTACTGGGAATCCGTGAACAGATCCACGGCGCAGGGCTGGGTGAGGGCGGCCAGGGCTTCGAGCACGGCCGTGATTTCCATGCGGTTGTTGGTGGTGCCCGCAAAGCCGCCGCTCAGTTCTTTTTCGCGTTCGCCGAAACGCAGAATCGCGGCCCAGCCGCCCGGGCCGGGATTGCCGAGGCAGGAGCCGTCGGTATGGATGGTGACTTGTTTCATTCGCATTGCTTTTTCAGGTTATGCATTTGTTTCTGCCGCACGGGAAGGCGAATTTTCTTCCCGTGAGACTCTAAAGCGGGCGAGTTTTCGCGTCAGGCGAGAAAAATCGGCGAACCCGGCGGAACGAATTTGCGAACGCAAATTGAGTTCCGCCGGGTAGAATCAGGAATAAAAATCACCGGGCACGCGGAAAGACGCCCGCTGCTAGTACCGGTAATGGTCGGGCTTATACGGCCCTTCAGACGGCACCCCGATATAGTCGGCCTGTTCTTGAGTCAGCACGGTCAGCTTCGCGCCCAGGCGGCCGAGGTGCAGGCGGGCGACTTCCTCGTCCAGCTTCTTGGGCAGGGTATAGACCTGCTTTTTGAGTTTTTTGTTGGTCGCAAGCTCGATTTGGGCCAGCGTCTGGTTGGTGAAGCTGTTGGACATGACAAAGCTGGGGTGCCCGGTGGCGCAGCCGAGATTGACAAGCCGGCCTTCGGCCAGAAGCAGGATGGAGCGCTTGGACCTGAGCGTCCACTTGTCCACCTGGGGCTTGATGTTCAGGCGGGTGCAGCCCTTGGTCTTTTCCAGGTATTCCACGTCGATTTCGTTGTCGAAGTGGCCGATGTTGCACACGATGGCCTCGTCCTTCATGGCCTCCATGTGCGCGCCGGTGATGACCTTGTAGTTGCCGGTGGCGGTGACGAAAATGTCGGCCTCCTTCACGGCCTCTTCCATGGTGGTGACTTCAAAGCCTTCCATGGCGGCCTGGAGGGCGCAGATGGGGTCGATTTCCGTAATCAGCACGCGCGCGCCGAAGCCGCGCATGCTCTGGGCGCAGCCCTTGCCCACGTCGCCGTAGCCGGCCACGACCACAACCTTGCCGGCCACCATCACGTCGGTGGCGCGCTTGATGCCGTCGGCCAGGGATTCGCGGCAGCCGTAAAGATTGTCGAACTTCGACTTGGTCACGGAGTCGTTGACGTTGATGGCCGGGAAAAGCAGCTTGCCCTCGGCCGCGAGCTGGTAGAGGCGATGCACGCCGGTAGTGGTTTCCTCGGAAACGCCGCGCACCTTG
>JAVBNZ010000077.1:0-16727 GCA_031551145.1 Desulfovibrionaceae bacterium
TGCCGGCCATAGGCGCGGCGCTTGACGCCGCGTTGGCGCAACTGCCCGCAAGCGTGCGCCCGGTCGCCGATCACATCCTGAACGCCGGCGGCAAACGCCTGCGACCGCTGCTTACCGTGCTCTTCGCGCGCCTTTTCGGCTATGTGAAAAACGACATCTACCCCCTCGCCGTAACTCTGGAAATGCTCCATGCCGCCACCCTGCTGCACGACGACGTGCTGGACGAGGCCGTCAGCCGTCGCGGCAAACCTTCCGCCCATCTGCGTTTCGGCGTCGTGCCGGTCATTCTGGCGGGCGACGCCCTGCTTTCCCACGCCAACGCCCTGGTGGCCGGCTACGGGGACTGCAGGTTGAGCGTCTGCTTTTCCGAAGCCACAGTGCGCACGGCAGCCGGGGAAATTCTGGAACTGGACTACCAGGGCCGCACGGATCAGGGCGAGGACGTCTATACCGAGATCATCACCGGCAAAACCGCCTGGCTGATACGCGCCTCCTGCGAGATGGGCGCGCTCAAGGCCGGGGCGGCGCCGGAACAGCTCGCGTACGTCGTGCGCTACGGCCTGGAGTTGGGGCTGGCCTTCCAGATGGTGGACGACGCGCTCGATTTCGCGCCCGCTTCCAAAACCGGCAAGCCCTCCTGCGGGGATCTGCGCGAAGGCAAGCTTACGCCGCCGCTGCTGCTCTACCGCGCCGGGCTTGCGCCGGACGAGCGCGCGGCCTTTGACGCGGCTTTTTCCGCCGGTTTGGATGAGGAAAGCGCACAGCGCATCGGGGCGCGCATCCGGGAACTGGGCCTGGACGAACAATCCCGTGCCCTGGCCTCCGCCCGCCTGGAAGAAGCCCGCGCCGCCCTGCTTCAGCTGCCCGACGCGCCGGAGCGCGCCGTGCTGGAGCGGATGATCGCGCATGTACGAGACAGGGAGAATTAGGAATGCCGCATCGTCTTGAACTGGGTCTGCACCCGCATCTGGAAGACACGCTCGGCCGCAAGACCGCCCTGAGCATGGAACGCTCCCTCAGCCTGCATGTGCGCGCCCTGCGCCAGGTCAAGGTTCTCACCCTGGACGGCGTGGACCGAGGACAGGCCGAAGCCCTGCTGCGCGAAGGCATACTCCACGATCCGGTCATGCAGGCCGCCGCGCTCGAGCCTTTGCCCCAAACGCCCTTTGCGGCGGACTGGTTCCTGGAAGTCGGTTTCCGCCCCGGCGTCACCGACAACGAAGGCCGCACCGCGCGCGACACCGCCGCCCTTTTTCTGCGCCTGCCCAAGCACGAGCTTTCCGTCTACACTTCCGTGCAGTACCGCCTGCAGAACGAACCCGGCCGCGAACTGACGCGGCGGGACGTGGAACGCGTGGCCCGCGACCTGCTCTGCAACGAGCTGATCCAGCGCTTCCGCGTCAAAAGCGCCGAAGAATGGCGGGCCGAACCCGGTTTTGCCCCGCAGACGGCCAAGGTTTCCGGCGCGGCCTCGGACGAGGTGGCCGTGATTCCGCTTTCCGGCATGGACGACGCGGCCCTTATGGAGTTCAGCCGGGCCAACACCTTGGCCCTCAGCCTTGAGGAAATGCAATGCATCAAGGCTTGGTTCGCCCGCGCCGACGTGCGCGCCGAACGCGCCGGGGCCGGCCTGCCGGCCGAACCCACGGACGCGGAAGTCGAAATGCTCGCTCAAACCTGGTCGGAGCACTGCAAGCACAAAATTTTCGCCTCCCGCATCCGCTATGAAAACGCGGCCACGGGCAGGCACGAGGACATCAACAGCCTTTACAAAAGCTGCATCCAGGACGCCACGGCCGTTATCCGCAAGCGCCTGGGCGAGCGGGATTTCTGCCGCTCCGTCTTCAAGGACAACGCCGGTGTGGTGGCCTTTAACGAGGATTTTGACGCCTGCATCAAGGTCGAGACCCACAACAGCCCCTCGGCGCTCGACCCTTACGGCGGCGCGCTCACCGGCATCGTGGGCGTGAACCGCGACCCCATGGGCACGGGCATGGGCGCGGAACTGGTCTGCAACACCGACGTGTTCTGCTTTGCCTCGCCCTTCCACGACGAGCCCCTGCCCCCCCGCCTGCTGCACCCGCGCCGCGTGCTGGAAGGCGTGCGCGAAGGCGTGGAGCACGGCGGCAACAAAAGCGGCATCCCCACGGTCAACGGCTCGCTGGTCTTTGACGAGCGCTATCTGGGCAAGCCGCTGGTCTATTGCGGCACCGTGGGCATTATCCCGCGCACGGTGGCCGGGCGGCCGGGCCATATGAAAAAGGCCGAGGCGGGCGACCACATCGTGATGGCCGGCGGCCGCATAGGCAAGGACGGCATCCACGGCGCCACCTTCTCCTCCGAGGAGCTGCACGGGGAATCGCCGGCCACGGCCGTGCAGATAGGCGACCCCATCACCCAGCGCAAGATGTACGACTTCATCATGCGGGCCCGCGATCTGGGCCTGTACAACGCGCTTACCGACAACGGCGCGGGCGGGCTCTCCTCCTCCGTGGGCGAAATGTGCGAAGATACCGGCGGAGCATACCTCGATCTGGCCCTGGCCCCGCTGAAGTACGACGGCCTGCGGCCCTGGGAGATCCTGCTTTCCGAAGCCCAGGAGCGCATGACCCTGGCCGTGCCGCCCGAACATCTGCCCGCCTTTCTCGCGCTGGCGCAAGAAATGGACGTGGAGGCCACGGCCTTGGGCGTGTATACGGCCGGCGGCTTTTTCGAGGCCTTTTACCGCGACAAACCCGTGGTTCGCCTGCCGCTCGACTTCCTCCACGAGGGCGTGCCGCAGATGCAATTGCGCGCCCGCTGGGAAGCCCCGGCCGAAAAGGACGCGTCTCTCGACCTGCCTGATGCCGAACAGGGCGCGTTTTTACGGCGCATGCTCGGCCGCCTGAACATCTGCAGCAAGGAATACATCATCCGCCAATATGATCACGAAGTGCGCGGCGGCAGCGTGATCAAGCCGCTTACCGGCGCGCTGCGCGACGGGCCTTCCGATGCCGGCGTGCTGCGTCCGCAGCTGACTTCCGAAGCCGGTCTGGTGGTGAGCCACGGCATCTGCCCCAAGTTCAGCGACTTCGACACCTATTGGATGACCGCCAACGCGATCGACGAGGCCATACGCAACGCCGTGGCCTCGGGCGCGGACCCCGACCGCCTGGCCGGGGTGGACAATTTCTGCTGGTGCGACCCCGTGGAATCCGAAAAAACGCCGGACGGCAGGCACAAGCTCGCCCAGCTCGTGCGGGCCTGCAAGGCCCTGCGGCATTTTTGCCTGGCCTTCGGCGTGCCCTGCGTTTCCGGCAAGGATTCGATGAAGAACGATTATACCGGCGGCGGCGCGAAAATCTCCATTCCGCCCACCCTGCTCTTCAGCGCGCTGGGCGTGATGCCCGACGTCAAGCTGGCCGTGTCGTCCGATTTTAAACGGGCGGGCGAGGCGATTTACATCCTCGGCGCCACGCGGCGGGAACTGGGCGGCTCCGAAGCGGCGGCCGAACGCGGGCTTGCGGGCGGGCGCGTGCCCCATGTGGACGCCATGAGCGCGCTTGCCCGCTACCGCGGCCTGCACGAATGCATGCGCCGGCGCATGATCACGGCCTGCCACGACCTTTCGGACGGCGGATTCGCCGTGGCCCTGGCCGAAATGTGCATAGGCGGCCGGCAGGGCGCGGAAGTGGAACTGGACGCCGTGCCCGCCCTGGACGCCATGACGCCGGCCGAACTGCTCTATGCGGAATCGCCGAGCCGCCTGCTGGTCACCGTGCGTGGGGACATGATCGAGGATTTTGAAGCGATCTTTGCCGGGCAGATTTTTGCCCGCATCGGGCGGACCGTGGACGACGATTATCTGCGCGTTACACAGGCCGGAGCGGAACTGATCCGCGAGCCTGTGGAGGATTTAGCGCACGCCTTTAAGGCTACCCTGGACTGGTAGGTCGCTATACCATCGCCGTAGCCAGAAAAATTGCATGCAAGCCGGCGAGCAACCCGACAAAAACGGCCCGCGCTCTGTTTTGCGTAAGGCCGAGGCAGTGCGTGTACACTGCCTTGTTCCGGCACACGGCAACGCAGTCCCGGCACAGGGAACAGCGGAACAGCGTTTTCCCGGCCGCCCGGCTCTCCGGGGTGATCGCGCCATAGGCGCAGACTTTTTCGCAGGCCCCGCAATCGTCGCAGCGCTCCGCATCCACGCGCATCCGCCAGGGGGAAATCTTTCCCAGGGCGTTGACCGCCACGCCCATCGGACACACGGAAGTGCAGTGAACCATAAGCCCGTACCGCCGCGACACGAGCATCATGCTCAATACACTCAGCGCCGCGAAACCTCCCGTTATGCCGATAATCTGCGGCATGCTCAACGCCGTTCCCCGCAACAGCAGCGCGATCGCCGCGCCCGCGACAAGCACGCCGACCCGGCCGAAGCGCATGACCGTAAGAAGAGCGTGAGGAGCGGGGCGCAGGGTCTTGTTCCCGGCGGCAAGCGCGTCCAGCGGCCCGAAATAGCAAAGCATGCCGCACCAGGCGCTGCCGACCAGAAGGATTGAAATCGCCGCGATGATCAGCATCATGCTGAAGGAATCCCGGTACAGCGGCGCAAAGATGATGAAGGCCGGCACAGGCGCGTGAAGCTTGCCCGTCATCAGCATGCCCTCCAGGCCGAACGCGCCGAGCAAAAACTGGACGAAAAACACGGCGCAGAACAGCAGCCAGACGGTTTTGCGGGTCGTGCGGCTGAGGCGGGGATCGCTGAGCCTGCCGGCGACAAAGGCCCCGTACCAGGCCGCGAAAAAGATCTCCACGCTGCCGAGCGCGGGCAGAAAACGCTCCAGAAGCAGGAAGGAGAACGGCGCGACAAGGCGCAGGTAAAACAATGCCAGAAAGACGCCGATGAACACGCAGCCCTGCATCAGGGCGTGCGGCGCGGCATGCTCGCGGACGTTGCGCAGCGCGTGCCGCCCGGCCAGGGCCGTGAACAGGCCCACGGCGCACAGAATGGCCGCGGCCCGCGCCCAGGGCAGGCCGAAGCCCAGGCGCATCTCCGTCAGCTTGTAGGCGGTATGCCCCCATTCCAGCGCCCCCCAGCAGAGAAAGAGGCCGAGCGCAACGCGCTTCCAGGGCGCATCCGAAAAAAGAAAGCACAGCGCGCCGGCCGCGCAGGCCGCGATGCCGTACTCCCCGGCCCGGTAAAAATGCGCCCCGAGCAGGCAGACGGCCATGAAAAGCCGGAGCCCGCCGAGGAATTGCGCAAGGGTGAAGGATCGATGCAGGGTCGTCTTCAATGTGCTCATGTTGTCGCCCGTGTTGGAAGTGCGCCTTTTCCATACGCCGGAAGGCGGGCGGAAACCAGCCTCATCCAAGGGGGGAAATTAGTTGGGCTTGCTTTTTTCGGCCGGACGTACGATAGCTTTATATATACCGGCGGCCCGCTCGGCAATGCGCCCGGCCGACGCCGCTTGGTGAGAAAATAGAGAAACGCCATGAATCACAGCACGCTTAACCTGCATCCCGCCGACACCGCAGCCTGCAACGCCTGCGCGGCCGATGCCGAGGCCTGCGCGCGGCGCGGCGGACGGCATATCGAATGCGGCGGTCCGGCCGCGCCCCTCGAAGGGCTGGGGCTCCCGCTCGCGCCTGACGCCGCCGAATTTCCGGAAATTGAACGGGCGCGGGCCTGGTACAATTCCTCGGAAGAGGCGCGGGCGTCGCGGATTTGCGCGGCTATTTCCGCGCCAAGGCAATGAGCGGCAGGGAATCTTCCGTCAACGGGTCGCCCTTGTAGGAACCGTACCAGTCCACGCGCGCAAAAGCGGCCCGCGTGAGGCCTTCCGCCAGTTCCGCCCGGCGCAGGGGGTAGAGCGGAATATCGTTGCGGATTTCCTCACCCGTGGCCTTCACGCGCAACGTGGTGACAAAGCGCAGCAGCCCGTCCCGCGGGACGTAGGAGCGTTCGAAGCGTATGCGCTCCGTCTCCAGCAGGGGGAGACTCGTGATGTTTTTATCCAATATCCTGTCATAGTTAAGAATCTGGATGCAGGCCGCTCCTCCGGCGTTGAGCAGGCCGGATATCGTGCCGAGCATGCCGCGTATGCATGCGGGATCTGCCAGATGCACGAGGGTGTTGCCCAGGCAGAGCGCGGCGTCGAAACGGCGTCCGGCAAAGGCCCGGTCGATCTCGAGCATGTCGAGCACGGCGTATGCGATGCCGGGCCGGCTGTTCGTCGCGCGGGCGGCCGCGATCATGGCCGGGTCGCCGTCCACGGCCGCGATGCTTCTGCCCGCGGCGGCCAACTGAGCGGTTTTGTTGCCCGTGCCGCAGCCTATGTCGATCAGACTGGGCGCGCCCGCGAGCCGCTCGGCGACAAAGGCCATTTCCGCCGCATCCACGGGGAAAATTTCATCATACCAGGGACTGATTGCGCTGTAGAAGCTCATGGGGGTTCTCCGTCCGCGAGATGGCGTACGCGCAGTGTGGCACAGGGTGATTGGGAAGAGAAGCCCTATCTTTTGGGATGAACGATCACCGTGCAGGACATGCCGATGGAAAGAGGCGGCCGTTCGCCGGTAAGCCGGATGCGCACCGGAATGCGCTGGGCGAGGCGTACCCAGTTGTAGGTCGGATTCACATCCACCAACAGTTTGCCGCCTGTGGGGTTTTCGCGCTCGCCGATACCCCTGGCTATGCTCTCCACCTCTCCCCAAAACGCGGGAGAACCATCAAGCATCTCAATGGATACCGGATCTCCGGGGCGCAGGTACGGCAGCTTCGTTTCCTCAAAATACCCGCAGATCCAAAAGGAATCCGCGTCAATCACCGCCATGCGCGGCGCCCCCGCAGAGGCGTAGTCGCCGGGAAACACGTTCAGATTGGTCACCCAGCCGTTCACAGGAGAACGCATTTCCGTGCGGCTCAGGTTCAGCGCCGCGAGATCCCTGCGCGCTTTCATTTCCCGCAGGCGAGTTTCGGCGGAAGCGGAGGCAGTCCGGGCCTGTTCGTGCACCTCGGCGGAAACGACATCCGTCCCCACCCGCGCGCGGCGTATGGACTCGTGGCGCAGGCGTCCGGCCTCGGCCTCCGCGACGGCCACCTGAGCTTCGGCCTGGGCAAGGGCCAGACGGTAGCGCTCCGGATCGACGCGCATGAGCAGTTCGCCCTTTTTCACGAACTGGTTATCCTTGACCGCCACCTCGACCACCAGCCCGGAAACGTCGGAGGCGAGGGTGATCACATCGGCCTGCACCCTGCCGTCGCGTGTCCAGGGCGTATACATGTAGTGCCGCCAGAGCAGCAGGGCCGCCGCAGCGGCAGCCGCCAGCACGGAGCCGGTGATGAAAAAACGGAGCAATATGGCGATACGCATGGGTTTTCCATCAAAAGCGGTTAATAGACAACGAGTCCCGCGCAACAAAAAAGCAATACGAACACGGCGATGCGGAACAGCGGCGGGTGCGCCACCTTGCGATACACACGCCGGGGCACGAAAACATACTTTTCCAACAGCCACAGGAAAACGAGGCAGAGGAAGAACAGCGGAACCAGGGTGGGCATGGACAGGCCCATAACAAAAATTTCACGCGGCATGGGGTGCCCTCCGTTACGCGCCGGGATGCCGGGTTGAAAACATGCGCACTTCTTCCGCCATGTGCATCAGGGAGCGTTGCAGAATGCGGGCAAGCGAAGCTGCGCCGCCGGGGGAGAAAGGCGGCGGGCCGTCGGCGGTCGCTTCCTCCAACTCCCGGGTTGCACGCTGGATTTTTACCAGAAGCGCGCGGTAACGCACAAAATCCGAACTTTCCAGCACATGCCGCAGTTCCGCCATGATGGGACGCAGCAGCGCCTTTTCGCGCGGTGAAAAGGCGTCTTTATCCATGTTGTGCCGGATCGTGATGATCACGCGGCCGAGGTTGCCGACGGTCAGAGCGCGTTTGAGCATGGTCTGCTTTTCTTTTTCCGTCGGCAGGGAACTGGTGATGTGCTGCAACAGAATATCGCGCAGCCTGCTTTCAAATTGCGGCAGCAGGGAGTCGAGACGGGCACGGCAGGCGCGGCCCGTTTCGCGCAGCAGTCCCCGGTGCAGACGCCGCTTCCACCATGAACCGCCTGAAGGCAGGACTACGGCCAGCATGGCCGCTGCCACGAAGATGCCGGTAAGCTTGGCAAACCCGCCGGCTGCCAGAGCAGCGGGGTCGATGTGCAACACCAGGCCGGGATTGGCAAAAGAGGCAAACATGAAATTGTACCCCCTGCCCAGACCGGTGAGCGGCGGAATGGTCATCAAATACGGCCCCACCGCCAGAAAAGGGAAGAGAGCTGCGCACATGGGCACGAAGTCCGTCATGCCCGGCAACACCAGGAAAATGTATGCCATCCCGAAAATGACCCCGACGGTGCAACCGCCCGCGATGAACAGAATGGAGCGCACGGGGTTGGGAGCCGCGGCCTGAATGCTGCAGAAAATGGCGGCGAAGATCGCGGCGTCGGTGCCCGCCGACCAGCCGGAAACGTGCTGGAACACAAGAACAATCGCCAGTACCAACCCGGCCCGCAGGCCGTAAACGAGAGCTATGCCCTTGTCCGTTCCCATGCCGAAGCGGGTGAGTCGCGTGGAATTTGCCGAAGGGGACTCGGTGAGACCCGCGTATTGCAAAAGATAGAGCCGCATGTCGGAAAGAAAGCGGTGCAGCAGATGTATGCCGCTTTCGAGCAGACGGCGCTCCTCCGGGAAAAAGCGGCTCCGGGCAAGAAGATCGGCAAGATCCGCCTCAACCTTTTTCCCGTAATCGCCAAGAGAATCCGCAGCGGCCTGAGCCTCTTCGGCCGTGCGGATGGGAACGCCTTGCGGAGCGAGGCGTTCGGCCGCGCCGGCTAAAATATCCCGGAAAAAAATCCGCAGGGGACCATCGTCGTCTTTGGGCAGGCGGGCGACAAAAGTACACAGGGCGTAAAAGCTGGTGGAGACCATCATGAAGCCGGTGTTGAACAGGCGCAGCCGGTCGGGATCAACGGTGCTCCCGGCTTCGAACGCGGCCGAGGCTCCGTAGCTGTCCAGCGTGGCCACGTCCTGAATAAAGCGCAACTGTACCCGCTCCATCGCGGCGGGCGGCAGGTCCCCGTTCAAGGCCGTACGCACCATGTCGCCGAAGGTGAGGAAGCAATTTTCGGCGGCGGCATACAACGAGTTCTGCACGACCTTCGGAAAAATGCTTTCGCTGGTCAGAGCCACGCAGAGAATCCCGACAAAGACTTCGGAAACCCTTAAGGAAGTAACGTTGAAAATGCGCTCCGGGGTATCGAGAATGGGCAGGGCAATGATGCAGGCCGTGTACCCGGCCAGCACAAAGCCGTATGCCCGGGCGTTGCGCCGGAGCGCGGAGCCGGCTGTGCATATGGCCACCCACAGGCACATTCCTGCCAGAAGCAGAGGCCGCTGCTGCGCAAACAGCTCAAAAAGCAACACCGCCACCGCGCCCCCGGCGCAGTTGCCCAGTATGCGGTAGACGCTTGTGGCCAGCACCGCCCCGCTTTGGGGCTGGATGACCACCAAGGCGGTGACCATGGCTGTGGCCGGCTGATCCAATTCCAGAAACATGGCCAGCCACAAGGACATGAACACCGCCAGGGCGGCGCGCAGCACAAAGCCCCAGCGCGCGCCCTCCCGGCGCAGAAGCGGCGGAAACAGCTCCCGCAGCTCTTCCCGCGGGGACGAAAACTCGACTCTCACCCAGGAGCGGGTGCTCACGGCCTCCCCCTTGGCGTGCCTGACGCATCTGCCGCGCCCGCCGCACCCGGCGGGTCGGCTTCACCTTCTTCGCCTCCGGCTGCGCCGACGAATTTCGGAGCGGGAGGAGCCGGCGGCGCATCGGCGGCAAAGGGTGCGGGAAAGGGCGGCGTCACAGGATCGGGCCCCGCCTTGTAGCCGCCGCCGAGTTCATACATGAGCCGGGCATGGGTATCCAGACGGCGGGCGGCAAGAGAGGCGACCCGTTCTTCTTCCGTCAGCAGCATGGTTTCAGCCGTCAGCACGTGGAGATATTCCGTGAATCCCGCCTTGTAGCCGCGCAGGCCGGCATCGTAGGCGCGCCGGGCCAGGCGCAGGGCTTTGCGGGCTTCTTCCGCCTGTATTTTCAGCGAGTTCGCTTCCTCCACCCGGCCGGCCACCGCGGAAAGGGCGGAAATGACCGTTTCATTGTACAATTCCACAGCCGCGTCATACGCAGCGGTGCTCGCGGCGAGTTGCCCGCGCAAACGCCCGCCCTGAAAAAGGGGCAGGGTCACGGCCGGTCCCACCAGGCCGCTCAGGGAACCGGGAGTAAGAAACGAACTCAGGCCGACGGCGAGAAGCCCGCCCGAAGCGGCCAGGTTGATGTTGGGATAAAAGGCCGCCTTGGCCGCGACTATGCTCTGCCCGGCGGCCAGCACACGCAGGCGCGCGGCCGTAATGTCCGGCCTGCGCCCGGTCAGTTCGGCGGGCAGGGCGGCAGGCACGCCTGTGGTTTCCGCCGCGGACAGAACCGGCTTTTCGATCGCCTCGCCCGCGCCGGGCCCCCGGCCGATAAGCGCGGCTATCTGCTGTTTGGTGATGGCAATGGCCGATTCCAGCTCGGCTATGCGGATCCGCGCGGCCGAAACGGGGACGGCGGTCTGGCTGACGGCCAGTTCCGCGTCAATGCCCGCGGCTGAAAGTTCGCGGGCTATGCGGTGCACCTCCTCCCGCTGGGCCAGGGTTTTGCGGGCCACGCGCAGCAGTTCGTACTGCTCGGAAAGCCGGATGTACGCGCGCACCACGCCGGTTTCCAGCACCAGCCGCGCGGCCTGCGCCTCGGCGGAAGCCGCTGCCGCCGCATCCAGGCCGGCTGTGTAGGCGGCCTTTTCCCCGCCCCAAAGATCCAGAATATAGGAAGCGGAAAGCAGGGCGGCGGTATCCGTGAGCTCGTGCCCCGCCTGTTCCTCGGCGTAATAAATATGCTTGCTGTAGTGGGTGTACATCATCTTGCCGCCGGCATTGAGCGAGGGATACAGGCCGCTTCCGGCGGCCACGGCCGCGCCCCGCGCCATGCGCACCCTGGCCTTGGCCATGCGCAGATTCGGGCTCTCGCTCAGAGCCTGTTCCACCAGGCGATTGAGCCGGGGATCGCGGTACGCCTCCCACCAATGGTCGGCGGGCCAGGCGATTCCGTCCGCGTGCGGCAGGGCCGTGCCGCTTTCCAGGCCGGCGGCGTCCAGAGGAATCGATTGAGGAATGATGTCGCGCGGAGCGCAGCCGAAGAAGGCCGGCACGAAAGTCGCCCAGGCACAGAAGAGGAGAATGGAGCCTATGCGGCGGAAACACGGCATTGAAGCGTGCATATGATTGATTGTACTCCCCCGTTGCGGGCAGAATGTCAATCAATAAGTTTTCACCTACAGGCAAGTATGGCTGTTTAAGGAAAAGTAACTTCAAGTGCTTCATGCCAAAATCGGCCAACTCACCGTGGAACGCGATTTTTTGGCCGAAGCCCGAGGGAAGCGGTGAGCGTCTCCCGCAGGCAAAACATGGTCGATTCCGGCCATGCACAGCTCAGTTGGGGTACACTTTTGCAAGCTGGCTTTCCATGTCTGGAACCAATCTTCAAACGATCATGTTGTTGATGGGACACCAGAGCATAAATCTTACTTTGCGCTATGCCCGCCTAAATCCCTCCCATACCCGTCGCCCTGTCGCCGACATGGCCGCAGGCTTCGCCCGCCAGCACGGCATATTGAGTGACGGGGAATTCGTCTACGCCGAGAAATTGCGCTCGACACATGAACTCGACAAATCCGTTTTCATGCTTGACAAGTAGACAAAATAGACATATTGTCCATTTTAAGAAATGAGGATGTCCCGTATGCTGAAACGCCGGATCACGCGAGATGCCGAGAAGGCAATGGATAAGATGCCGGACAAGCATTTTTGCCAAGTATACGATGCCGTCGAAGCCCTGCGCGTCGAACCGGAACCGGAAGACTCCAAGGAACTGGTAAGCAACGTCACGCCGAAGCGTCGCCGCAAGGATATCGGCGAATACCGGATCATTTATTGGTATGACGACGAATCGCTTTATATAGATCTTGTCGGCAGACGCAATGACGGCGATGTATATAAGGCGGCAAAGCGAAAGGGGATAATATGAACACCGTCAATGCCACCTATGCGAAGCAGAACTTCGGCGCATGCGTTGCCGACGCGGCAACGCAGCCGGTTATCATCGAAAAGTCCGGACGGCCCGCCGTGGTCATGATCTCCTATGAGGAATTCCGGAGGCTGAACGAGATGGAAGATGCCATGTGGCTCCAGCGTGCCCAGGATGCGGCGGTCGGAGGATACCTTTCCACCGAGGAATCGGACGATTTCATGAAGAAGCGCCTGGAGAAAGCAAGCAAGAGCACTTCTCCGACAGCAGCACCGGCACCGTAGAAATCCCTCAAGAAATAAAAATCTTCCCCGGTAAAACCCGGCATTTGTCGGGTTTTTTGTTTTTTGGGAAAAATATTTTGCCGCCGGGATTTTTTTGTGTTTTCGATAAGACGCTGTAAAAATTATGTAAAATTTCCTGCCCATATGCACGTACTCAGCCCCCTGCAGCAAGTTGAAATGGGAAATGGAAAAGCTTTTGTGGCACGAAGATTACAAAATCGATTCAACGTGCAGTTGGAGGCGTCCATCAAAGACAGGCGAAAGGCAGAGGCAAGCTTGGCAGCAGCTTGATTTTTTCCCGTCTCGAAAAAGGCTTCAAAAAGGCTTCCACTAATGCCCGTTTATTCAGAAAAACAAAGAAAAAGGACTTACCGTTTCCGATAAGTCCTTGATTCTTTTTGGTGGGTCGTGCGGGGATCGAACCTGCGACTCTCTGCTTAAAAGGCAGATACTCTACCTACTGAGTTAACGACCCGTAAGGCGAGACTATGTACCGTCCGGCGGCCGGATTGTCAAGAAGCGCTGTGCGGGTTCGCTTCGGCAACCGAACGGTGGGGGCGGTCTATGCGCCGCGTTTCTGCTGTTTGGCCCAGGGATCTTTGAGGGTCACCGTGCGATTGAAGACCGGCGCGCCGGGGCTGCCGTCCGGGTCGGCGCAGAAATAGCCCAGGCGTTCGAACTGCACGCATTCGCCGGCGCGCATGTCCGCCAGGGCGGGCTCGATGCGGGCCCCAACCGTGCGCAGGGAATCCGGGTTCAGGCAGTCGAGAAAGTTTTCGCGCGCGCCGGGGTTTTCATCGACAAACAGCGGCTCATGCAGGCGCACTTCGGCCGGCAGCGACGTCTCGGCCGCCACCCAGTGCAGCGTGCCCTTCACCTTGCGCCCGTCCGGGCTTGCCCCCCCGCGCGAGGCGGGATCGTGCACGCAACGCAGTTCCGCAATCTCCCCGTCCGCGTTGCGCACCACTTCTTTGCAGGTGATGTAGTACGCGTAGCGCAGCCGCACCTCCGCGCCGGGCGCGAGGCGGTAATATTTGGACGGCGGATTTTCCATGAAATCTTCGCGCTCGATGTAAATTTCGCGCGCAAAGGGCACAGGGCGCGAGCCGAAGGAGGAATCTTCGGGATGGAAGGGCATGTCGAAATGCTCCACCTGTCCCTCGGGATAGGTTTCGATCACCACTTTCACCGGATCAAGCACGGCCATGGCCCGCCGCGTGGTCGCGTTGAGGCGTTCGCGCATGCAGAATTCCAACAGGCTGTAATCCACGGTGGAATCCGCCCTGGCCACGCCGATGCGGGCGCAGAACTCCCGCAGGGCCTCGGGCGGGCAGCCGCGCCGGCGCAGACCGCTCAACGTGGGCATGCGGGGATCGTCCCAGCCGCGCACGTGGCCGCCCTGCACAAGCTGGATGAGTTTGCGCTTGGAGAGCACGGTGCGGGTGAGATTGAGGCGGGCGAACTCGATCTGCTGCGGATGATGCAATTTGAGCGCATCGAGTATCCAGTCGTACAGCTCGCGGTTGTTCTCGAACTCCAGCGTGCAGATCGAATGCGTAATGCCCTCTATCGAATCGGAAAGGCAGTGCGCGTAATCATACATGGGGTAGATCGGCCAGGCGTCGCCCGTGCGGTGATGGACGGCGTGGCGTATGCGGTAGAGCGTGGGATCGCGCATCACCACGTTGGGCGAGACCATGTTGATTTTGGCCCGCAGCACGTGTTCGCCGTCCTTGAACTCCCCTGCCCGCATGCGCCGGAAAAGATCGAGATTCTGCTCCACGGATCGGGAGCGGTACGGGCTTTCCTTCCCGGCCTCGGTCAGCGTGCCGCGGTAGGCGCGTATTTCCTCCGCGCTCAGGCTGTCCACATAGGCTTTGCCGTCCCGGATGAGCCGCTCGGCAAAGCCGTAGAGCTTGTCAAAGTAGTCCGAGGCGTAAAACCCGCGGTCTTCCCAGTCCCCGCCCAGCCAGCGCACGTCCTCGCGTATGGCGTCCACGTACTCCTGCTCTTCTTTGGCGGGATTGGTGTCGTCAAAACGCAGGTTGCATTTGCCGTCGAATTCCCGCGCCAGGCCGAAATTCAGGCAGATGGACTTGGCGTGCCCTATGTGCAGGTACCCGTTCGGCTCCGGCGGAAAGCGCGTGTGCACGGAGGCAAAGCGCCCGGAGGCCAGATCGGCCTTGATGCGCGTGCGAATGAAATCCTGAACGACTTTTTCGTTTTCCGACGGGGTATGGCTCATAGAATCCGCGCTGTCAGGAGAAATTGCGCAGCAGTTCCCTGTTGCGCCTGGGAAGAATGACGAAACTGTACACCAGCCCGGAGACTATATAGACCGTGCAGATCAGAAAGCCGAGCAGGCGCGGCTGCGAGGCCACCAGGCTGAAGAGCAGCAGCACCGTGACAAAGGAGCTGAAGGGATGGGCGCGCAAAAATCCGTATTCCTTGAAGGAGGCGTAGCGCACCCGGCTCACCATGAGAATGCCCAGCCCGAAAGCCGCCCCCAGCGTGAAGCCGGGCAGCAGGTCGAGCAGCACGGCGGGGATGTGCTCCTGAAAAAGCACCAGCGTGGCCGCCGTGCAGCCGGCCGCCGGAATGGGCAGGCCGGTGAAGAACTTTTTGGAGGTGGACGCGCCGCCGGCCGAAACATTGAAGCGCGCCAGACGCAACGCCCCGCAGGCCGTGAAGATGAAGGCCGCCGCAATGCCCAGCCGGCCGAAGCCGTGAAGCTGCCACTGCCAGAGCAGTATGGCCGGGGCGACCCCGAAGGCCACGACATCTGCCAGGCTGTCGTACTGCACGCCGAATTCGCTGGCCGTATTGGTCAGGCGGGCCACCTTGCCGTCCAGCCCGTCCATGAGAGCGGAAAAAAGCACGGCCCAGGCCGCATCCTCGAAGCGTCCGGACATGGCCCAGATCATTCCGAGAAAACCGGCGAAAAGGCTGGCCGTGGTAATCAGATTGGGCAGAATGTACACGCCCCTGTGAACGCGCCGCTCCGCATGCTTGTTTTCGTCCATGATGCCTCTGGCGGGGGGTTAATCTTTCTTTCGCGCGAGCACCGTCTGCCCCGCGAAAACCTGATCGCCCACCGCGCACGCTATAGTATAATTATCGGGAATAAAAAGATCAACCCGCGACCCGAAACGTATCAGCCCGTAGCGTTCCCCGCGTGCCAGGCGGTCGCCCTCCTCCGTTCGGCAGACGATGCGCCGCGCGATGAGCCCGGCTATCTGCACCATCGTCCATTCCCCGCCGTCGTCGTCGCGCAGCAGGTAGGCGCAGCGCTCGTTGTGGGCGGAGGCCTTGTCGAGCGAGGCGTTGAAGAACCTGCCGGGAAAATACACGATGCGCTCGACAAGCGCGGCCAGCGGGCTGCGGTTCACATGCACGCTGAACACGTTCATGAAGATGCAGATGCAGTCGCGCTCCTGCCCGGTAAGAGGGTCCGTGCGCCTGCCGGCCACGATGATCTTGCCGTCCGCCGGGCTTATGGCCAGGCCGGGCGCGCTCGGCGTCACCCGTTCGGGATCGCGGAAAAAATAGACCGTGAACCAGGTGAGCAGCAGCAGGGCCAGGGACGCGATCGCGCAGCCGAGCAGCCCGAAAATAAAGGCCGTAAAGGCGAACAGCCCGATAAAGGGCAGGCCTTCGGGGGCAAGGCCGACGGAAGGGGTGCGCATGCGTTGCCGCCGTTATTTTTTCGTAAACAGGATAAGCGCCAGAAAAACCAGGTCTTTCTGCCCGGTGTTTTCCATGCCGTGGGTTTCCCCGTCCCAGGCGTAGGTGATGTCGCCGGCCTTCACGGGAATGTCCTTGCCGTTGTCGTGGTACATGCCTTCGCCTTCGAGGATGTAATAAACTTCGTAATCGCCCGTGTGCGTGTGTATGCCCACGGAGCAGCCGGGCTTGAGCGTGTTGCGGCCGCACAGCCTGCCGGCGCCGCTGAACTCGTCGCCGGTCAGCATATGCTGCACTTCCATACAGCCTGCGCCGCCCATAGCCTTTTCCCTGATTTCCGGAACGATCTGGCCCATATGACGGATCATTGCGCTGCTCCTTTGCGGAAGTTGTCGTTAGAGCATTGCAGCATTGAAAATGCGCAAATGCTCTGTCGGCGAAAAGCGCCGACCGCCGCGCAGGCGTAGGCGAAATTTACTTTCGCCGGCCACGCCGGAGCGGGCGTTTCAAAATTCATCTGCTCCAGAACTCGCGGAGCCGCAGCGGCCCGCGCAAACTTTTTCTACATAACAGAGGGCCGGAGGAGCGGTCAAGGAAGGGGGTTCGCCAACC
>JAVBNZ010000071.1:0-7591 GCA_031551145.1 Desulfovibrionaceae bacterium
GGCAGCGCATTCTTTGTATAACGTTCCCCTCGATCTATTTTTGCAATACTGCTCATAGGTTTTGACGGTATCGCCAAGCTCGGGAAGCGGAGCGCCCGCCTTGAGCAGTCCTCCCAGCGCCCGGCTGTATAGGGTAGGGCCATCATGAGCCACATATGCCACCACAATATTTTCAACCACTCTGCTCTCGGGAAAATCCCCCCAACCAAGGGAGGCAGAGTTCCAGGTAGAGAATGCTTCGAGAAAAACATTTGCTGATGCTTGAGTCGTCCGACCTTCGAGTGTCAGGCTACGGGTGGGATCCGCTCCGGCCTCAAGCAGATGCGATACTGTCAGGGCCCGCTGTTCCAGGCTCTTGAGCCACACCCCGGATGTCGGGTTCTGGGCTGTGTTCGAAACACCGAAAGATTCCGGCGGAATTCCCAGCTCGCCCGCCTTTTTCAAAAAACCATACCAATGCCCGTACGGCCCGGATAGCGCGAGTTCGTACGGCCCGTTTGCCGCTAAATCCAAAGGGGTCTTTCCGCTGAGATCTTTCATGGCGAGTAAGGGTCTCGCGTCCGGCACCTTCTTCAACAAGGCGTTCATGGCCGGGACGTGACCCTGGTACGCAGCATGGAAAAGAGGCGTCCTTCCATCCCGGTCCGCCGTGTCTACCGGAGCGCCCGCCGCGATCAGCAGCGCGCACGCATCGGGGTCGCCGCGCCATGCCGCCCAATGCAATGGGGTTAGACCAGCGCCGTCCGCTGCGGAAACGGAAACCTCCCGTTTCAGCAACTCTTTCAGGGCATGGATGTTCCCGAACATGGCTGCGGTATGCAGCGGGGTCCTGCCATTTGCATTCACGAAACGGGGATCCGCTTTGGCGGCCAGAATCGCATCGACGAGTTCATCAGTTCCTTTGGCGATCGCAGTCTGCAGCGGGCTGCCTTTCTTGTCGGCGCCGTTCGGATCAACTCCCGCAGCCAGGAGCATCAGGGCCACCCCGGCATTCTCACGGGTTACGCTGCAGGCGATTTGTAAGGTGGCTGCATCCGGCTTTCGCCCTGCGGCCAGCAGAGCCTTCATGTACTCCGGTTGACTGCTTGCCGCGGCATCAGCAGCGCGATCCCGTGAAAAACTGGACTTGTCCCTGTCATTACCGGGCAGGTCGCGCCGCAAAACCTCCCGCAACAGGTCGAGCCGTTTGGCCTTTACCATGCCCTCATCGAGGGACCGGCGAAAGTATGGATAGAGAATTTCTACGGTTTCGGTATCCCCGGCGTCCATGAGCTGGATAAACGATTTTTCGGACGGAAATGCGGGCTTATTTGCAACAAGTTGCCGCAGAAGGTGCTGGCGTTCCGGCGTCTTGGGAAACATCAGGATTTGATTAAAAGTCTCTCCGTATAATTTGTCCTCTGACGCAATCAGGGCATACGTTTTTTCCGACACGCCATGCACTTTGAGGATTTTTTCCAGCGGTAAATTTCGCTTATATTGTGTCTGGTAGCTGCGCCAATAAGTCAATTTCCCAGGGTTTACATCGCGGATAGCAAGATCGATGCCTTCCCGAGCACGCTGATCAACATTCCCCGGCTTCAGGTACTCGGTGCCCGAGTATCCCCCGATGCAGGTTACGATGCAGGCCAAAACGAGGGCTATTCGGACTTTGGATGAGAGCCGCGTCACTTGGCGTTTTCGGAGAAGCACCAAGGTTGCCGCGAACGCCACCAGGGGGAGAACAACAAGTGATCCCAGGATGAAGATGGCCATGCCCATCTGCAGGCCGGATGCGTTGGACCACATTGCCACGACAAGCAAGAAGGTAAGGGCTGCGGGTATGACACCCTGCAACGGCCGGCTGCTGCCGAAAAAAGCGCAGAGCACGAAAAGCCCGCCGAGAACTTGCGAGCCCCAGAATATGAAGTTTAAGGCGTCAGATCTTATAATAATCGTCCCTTTGCGGTGTTCAGTAGGATGCTTCTATTGCCTGCTGCTTTTTGCGTCCACTGACCAGCCCTATTTTTTTATACCAGGTTAAAAGTTAGTGGCATGCCTCATGAGGCTGTGCCTCTGCCGCCCGTATAGCCGATAACTCCTGTGGGGGCCAGAGCGGTCCCATTGCCCCTCCCATGGGAGGGGCAAAAAACGTCAACGGTGCGGGCGGTCTGCCGTTCAGGGAACGGTGCGGTCTGCGGCCGTTGTAATATTTGCACCAGTTCTCGATGACGATTTCCGCTTCCTTCATGGTCATAAACATTTCGCCGTCGAGCAGCTTGTTGGCGATAAACTCCGGGCCGTTGTCGGAGCGCAAATTGTCCGGGACGCCATGCGCCAGAAACAAATCCGCAAGCACATGCATAACCCGCTCGGACCTGATGTTCCAGGCCACATGCAGGGCAAGACATTCCCGGCTGTATTCGTCAATCACCACCAGGATGCGGAAGGCTTTGCCGTTGGCCGTCCGGCACTGCACGAAATCACAGGCCCAGACGTGATTTTTCCATTTGCGAGAAATCGCAGACCCTTTTTCGTTTCCAGGCTAGACTGTTACAACTCCCGTTACAAAGACGGACGACAGAGACGCCCGAGCGCTTCCCCCGCGTCAGCCGCGAGCCGCAAGGGTATGCTTCCGTGAAAAAGCAGGCGCCGCGTCTTCGCGGGTGGCTAAAATTGGAACTTCGCCCTCGAACACTTCTTTACCGACAATGAAGATGGGATAACCCGTTCTTCCGCGCGGGAGAGTTGACAGGAGACGGCTGAAGAGACTATTCCTTCATATAGGAATAACTCTCAACAACCGGCAAAAGCGCCTTGTGCGCGAATAGGTAATAAATCCTAAGGAGTCTCTATGAGCAGCGTTACATTCAAAGGCGCCCCCCTTACCCTCGTGGGCAAACTGCCCGCCGTGGGCGCCAAAGCCCCGGACTTCACCCTTCTCGCCAACGATTTGAGCCCGCGCAGCCTGAAAGATTTTTCCGGCAAGGTGCTCGTTATCGCGGCCGTGCCCTCGCTGGATACCCCGGTCTGCGACATGGAAGTGCGGCGTTTCAACAGCGAGGCCGCCGCCCTTTCCGATAAAGTGCGCATTTTGGCCGTGAGCTGCGATTTGCCCTTTGCCCAGGCCCGCTGGTGCGGGGCCGCCGGCATCGCGGCGGTGCAGAGCCTTTCCGACCATCGCGAGACGTCTTTCGGACAGAATTACGGCGTGCTGATCAAGGAACTGCGTCTGCTGGCCAGATCGGTCTTCGTCATCGACGCGTCCGGCGTGCTGCGCTATGTGCAGCTTGTGCCCGAAGTGACGCAGGAGCCGGACTACGCCGCCGCCCTGGCCGCCGCCAAGGCCGCGTTGTAACGCAACGGTTCATTGGAAAATCCCTGTGGAGCCTGTAGACTTTTTCAAAGTTTACAGGCTCTAATCATTGAAGATGATAGTGAATCTGCCGTCCCCGCCCAACTTTTTCGCCTTGAAATTCTCCACCCTGAATCCCTCGCCCGTGGGCCGCTCTGTTTTGACCTTGTAAAGAAATTTCTGCGACGTCACCGGCAGGGAGACCGTGCCTTCCGCGTCCGCCTTGCCGCCCCAGCGGGTTTTCCCGGAAACGCCCAGGAAATATATCAGCCGGTTGTTTGTGTCGAGCTTGATGGAAAGCTTCCCCAGCGGCTCAATGGTCCACCATCCCCGGCACACCCAGGTTTTTGAGTCGCTGTGCATATAACTCACGGCCAGGGAAATTTTTTTGGTGGTGTGGTTGGCCGCCGTCAGCTCCAGAGCAAAGGCCGAAACCGCCGGCAACAGGCAGCAGATAAGCAGACAAATGCCCAGACAGGCGCGCCGCAAAAACATATCTTCCCCCTTTGATGGATTGGTGTGGCGAAATAGAGCCTGCCTCAGGCCTTTTTCCGCAGCCCGAGTTCCAGCAGACGCTCCAAAAGTTCGCCGAAGCCCAGGCCCACGGCGGCCGCCTCCTGCGGGATCAGGCTGGTGGCCGTCATGCCCGGCAGGGTATTCGTTTCCAGCATAAAGAGCGCGCCGTCGTCGCGCAGCACAAAGTCGCTGCGGCTGTAGCCCTCTATGCCCAGCAGGCGGTGCGCGGCCAGGGCCGCGTCCATGATCCGCCGGTTCACATCTTCGGGCAGGGGCGCGGGGCAGATCTCCTGCGCGCCGCCGGGCTCGTACTTGCTTTTGTAGTCGAAAATGCGGCCTTCGGGCGGGAGAATGAGTATGGGCGGCAGCGCGGCGTCGCCGAGCACCCCGCAGGTGACTTCGCGTCCCGGCACGGCCGCTTCCAACAAAGCTTCGTCCCCGGCCGCAAAAATGTCTTTCAGCGCGGCGTCGAGTTCGGCCGCGTTCGCCGCGCGCGCCAGATGCAGGCTGGAACCGCCCGTGTTCGCCTTGGCAAAAAGCGGAAACGGCAGGCGGGGCCGCCATTCGGGCGGCGGGGGCAGGGGCAGAAATTCCCAGTCCGGGGTGGGCAGGCCGGCGCGGCGGTAAAGCTGCTTGGCGGCGGCCTTGTTCAGGGCCAGGAAGGAGGCCGCCGGGCCCGCTCCCTGATAGGGACAGCCGACGCGGTCGAGCAGGGCCTGGACAAGGCCGTCTTCTCCCGGCGCGCCGTGCAGGTTGATGAAGGCCGCGTCGTGCCGGGCCGCGGCCTCGAGCAGGCCGTCGAAATCCAGAGCCGGATCAAAAAAGGTGACTTCGTGTCCGCGTTCGCGCAGGGCGCGGTCTATGCTTGCGGCTCCGCTCAAGGAAACCGCGCGTTCACTCGACCAGCCGCCCGCTATCAGGAGTATGCGCATCCAGCTTCATCTCCAGTCGCGCCGAAAGCGCTTGTTCTATGTTCAGAGCCTGTTCGTGCGAGCTGTTGATGGCGCCGCGGGCCTGCCCGCTCACGCCGTAGCGCTGTTGAAGATCCGCAAAGCGCTCCCGCAAGGTCACATAGCCGGTGTGCAGCGTGCGTTTGTCCGCGTACATCAGAAAAAAGGGCAGGGTGCAGATGTTTTCCTCCTCCACGGGCCAGGGCCAGTGAACGTGGTGGAGTATGCCCTGCGCGATGCCCCGGCAGCCGGTTTCGGCTATCGTCCAGGCCGCGCCCAGTTGGGCATGGCTGCCACCGTGGGTGATGGTGTAGCTTTTGGCGAGATCGTGCAGCAGCCCGGAGGCATGAACCGCCGGGGGATCAACCGCATACCCGCGCGCGGCCGCCCGTTCCGCCAGCTCAAGCGCGAAGCGGGCCACCCGCTCGGAATGGATGCGGATATGCTCGGGCACTTCATATTTGTTCCACAGCGCACGGCACTGGGCCGCGGAGGGCGTGGGCTCCGCGCCGGGAAGCAAATGCAGCCTCGGCAATTCGGTCATCAGGCGGGAAGGGGCTTTTGAGACGTCCGACGTGCTCATGCCTGTGTTTGTGCCGGCTCCGCCCTTTCAGATCAAGGAAAAAGGGGGAAAACGGCGGAAGCCGTTACGAAAGTATATTCGTAACGGCTTCCAAGACGGGGGTGCCGAGGCGAATCAGGGAATGCGCCTCTGCCGGGCCGGCATGGGCCGGAGAACGCGGATCAGGGCGTTCCGCTTCCTGTTGCTCTTATCGGCGGCCGCGCGAAAGAGTTTAGCCGATCAAGAAAAAGATGTGTGATATTGAGTTTCGCCTTTGCGGCGCGGATGTTTCAATCCACGCCCCTGCGTGAGGGGCGGCCGCATTGAGCTTCGACCAGTCTCAGCGGCGGTAAAACCGCTCTCGGCATAGGGGGACACACGTCAATCCATTGAGCAGCATCGTCAAAATACGGGAAAGACTCCTGAATACATTGAACCGCGGACGGGCGGCGGCACTCCCGATCAGAGCCTTTTGTAATACGGTTGCCGCTCAGGGCTGTTGTTGCACAAGGTACAGCAGCGGATTGCAGATAAACTGTTGCCGGGTAATCGTATAGAGGTAATGCGGCCTGTTGGGATCGCCGGGAGGCATCAGCAGAAAATCGAACACCTTTTCCCGCTCCATGCCCAGGCGCTCCATAACGGCGTAGGAGCGGGCATTGCCCACAGCCGTGAACGACACCAGCTCATCCAGCCGCAGTTCCATAAAGGCGAAGCGCATCACCTTGCGGGCCGCCTCCGTGACATAGCCCTTCCCCCAGAAGGCGGGCGCCAGCCGCCAGCCGATTTCCACGCAGGGACGCCCCACGCCGAACTCCGGCCCCGGCTCATGCATGCCCGTGGTTCCCATGAACACGCCGCTTTCCTTGCTTTCCAACGCCCAAAAACCCCAGCCGCGCCGGGAAAAGTCCCTTCGAAGCTTATCGACAAAGGCGTCGCAGGCGCTTTTGTCGGCAAAGCGGGGAAGAAATTCATACACTCGAGGGTCGGCGCTCATCGCGTAAAAGGGATCGTAATCGCTGTCCTTCCAGGGGCGCAGGAGCAGACGATCCGTCGAAAGTACGGTGGATTTGGACATTGCGGCACTCCTTTATTCTTCTGTTGTTTGAACCATACCATCGGCAAAAAGAAGAATACACGGCGAAACAAGGCGAGGCCCATGCCGATATCGAGGCGAAACTGCAGGCGTCGGCATATTCCCGTGCCGGCCGCATGAGTGACAAAGGCCCCCGGGATTGCTCCCGGGGGCCTTTGTGTTTCGCCTTGCGGCTGTACCTCGTCTTGTCCTTGTGGTGCTGGACCGTCTTTGCCGTTTTCTTGCGCACCTTTGGTTCCGGCAGGTGCAGAATCATGATGGTCTTGCTCATGCCATCCTCCTTATTCAAATATAATAATGCCTTTTCACGCTCGGAGCAATCACTCCGCCTCCTCCAGTTTTTGGATGATGCCGTGCCGCAAAAGGTCGGCGGCATGGGCCTCGGCGCTCTCCGCGCTGTAGTTCTTGCCGTTCCATTTCCGGCAGCGCTCGGCGTGTTCCCGTATCCAGTCCTCCAGGGTCGCATCAAACTGAAAGCGCATGGAGTCTTTCAGGGCTTGGCAAATCCCCTGCGGCGTGTCCGCTTCGAAGGTAAACCCATCGTGGTATTGGTAGCGCATGTTTTTTCTCCTTCCTGCGCCGCCCGTTATTCGCTAGCGCATATGTCCGCCGCCATCCAGGTCATTCCCAACCAGTACGGGCGCATCGGCCAGCTCGGCTTGTTCGGGGCGGAGCCCATCACGCAGCGCACCGCCACCATCGAGAGCATTGAGGGCGAGCTGCGCCTTCTGCCTTCCCGGCCTGTGGGCGCGCCGGCCACCGTGGGTACCACGGACAAACGCAAGATGCGCTCCTTCACCGTTCCCCATGTGCCGCACAATGACGTGGTCCTGCCGGACGAGGTGCAGGGCATTCGCGGCTTCGGCCTGGCGGATGGCGAAGGTCCGCTGGCCACGGTCATGGCCCGCAAGCTGACCCGGATGCGCGGCCGCCACGCCCAGACTCTGGAATATATGCGCGTCAAGGCCCTGGAAGGCATGACCAAGGACGGCGACGGAGAAACCATCTACGACTGGCACCATGAATTCGGCATCGCCAAAAAGTCGCAGGACTTCACTCTTGGCACGGCCAACAAGGATGTGTTGGAGTCCTGCCGTGAAATCAGCCGCCACGTCGAGGACAACCTCAAGGGC
>JAVBNZ010000026.1:0-18200 GCA_031551145.1 Desulfovibrionaceae bacterium
TTCTGCTTCCTTGCCCTGCTCTGCATACTTGACGGCCTGCAGGCCCTGATGCGCGCGGATTTCAACCAAATCGATCTCGCCGTGGGCGAAACCGTGCCCATGAGCGGCGCCATGCCCCTGGAAGCCAAAGAGCACACGCAGATTCTCTGGGACATCGACGGCGATCCCGGCCTGCACTTTACGCCGAAAACTTCCTTCAAGGGATTCTGGCTGGGAGCCTTTATGTGGCGGGGTGAATTGTCCGCCGCGCCCGGAACGGAACCCGGCCCGGCCACGTTGACCATAGTGGATATGGTGCCCGCCAAAAGCACCACAACAAACGCAACAATAACAGTGCAAAATCCTTCGCAGATTTACCATATCACCGTCTGGCCCACGGAAGCGGCTCTGCAGGGGGGGCAGCTCTCCCTGGGCAAGCGTCTGACCGGATATTCAGGCCTTGTGCTTGCCGGAGGGGCCGTGCTGCTTGGCATACTTACCGGCGCGGCGCATGCTTTCCATCTGCACAGGGTGCAGCGGGCATTTGCCGCGCGACAGATCTTTTTCCTTATCGGCGTGCAAAAACGCGCGGACGGTTTTCGCGCGGCCTTTTCTCCCGAAGGCAGGGAAGGAGATTTGCGCGTCGGCCTGCATGTCGACCTGATCGACATGCAGGGCGGGACCCGGGGCCGGGGAACGATAACGGAATGCGGGCCGAAGAAATATGCGGCGCTCTTTCCGCCCGACGGCGTCATGCCGGGCCATAATCTGTTGATGCGTGTACCGGAGGAATGAGGATTTGATAGAGAAGGAGTCGTCCATGAGCACCGACACCCAGCCCAAGTATATCCGTCTGCGCACCACGATTTTTGCCGCCATTCTCTGTTTCGCCGTCCTGCCCATGCTTTTTGTCGGCGTTGTCATTCCCATGCAGTTCACGGAACTGTACCACCAGAAAACTCTGCGCGAAGTGGAGAACATGGCCACCGCCAAGGCGCGCACCTTGGACGTGTTCATGGAGGAGCGCATCGGGCAGCTCAAGGTGCTGGCCGATACCTACAGCTACGACGAAGTGCTCATGCCCGGCAAACTCGCCTCCATTCTCAAGGTGATGAAAGCCAATTCCCAGTCCTGCATCGATCTCGGCGTTATCGACATGGAGGGCCGCCACCTCATGTACGCCGGCCCCTACGCCGTGCGCGACGCCAATTATAAAAACGAAAGCTGGTTCGCGGAAACGCGGCGCAAGGGCATGTTCGTCAGCGACGTGTTCATGGGCTTCCGCAACTTTCCGCACATCATCATCGCGGTGATGCGCGAAGAGGGAGACAAAGCCTGGATCATCCGCGCCACCATTGATTCCACGGTCTTCAACTCCATGGTGCGCTCCAGCCGCCTGAGCGCGAGCGGAGACGCCTTTGTGGTGAACCGCGAGGGCGTGCTGCAGACCGATTCGCGCTTCGCCGGGGATATGATGTCGCACACGCCCGTCACCTGGTCCGAAGCCGGCGTGGTGGCCGAAGAAATACTGAACAACAAGGAAATGCTGCTCGCCAAGGCGCCGCTGACACGCGCGCCCTGGATGCTGGTGGTGACCGAAGACCCGAGCGAACATCTTTCGCTCATCACCAAGGTCAGGGTGCTCGCCTCGGGGGTGGTGGCGCTGGCGCTCGCGGCCGTGATTTTCGGCACCTGGATGACCACGCGCACCATCATACGCCGGCTGGTGGCGGCGGACAGGGAAAAGGCCGCCTACGACTCCGGCCTGCTTCAGTCCAGCAAAATGGCCGCCCTGGGCAAGATGGCGGCAGGCGTGGCTCACGAGATCAACAATCCTCTCATGCTCATACGCGAACACGCCGGCTGGGTGAAAGACCTGCTTGAAGATGAAGACAGGGAAAAAATCGCCGGCTATGATGAAATACAGTCGGCGGCCATGAAAATAGAGCAGAACGTCGACAGGGCAAGCAGCATCACCCACCGCCTGCTCGGCTTCGCCCGCCGCGTGGATCCCTCTTCCCAGAACCTGCCGCTCAGGCCCATCGTGGACCAGGCCATCGCTTTTCTGCAGAACGAGGCGGATCACCGCAGTATCACCATCGAACGGGACTTCGGCGCCGGCGAAATGTACGTCTCCACCGATGTGGGGCAGTTGCAGCAGGTTATTCTCAATCTCATCGACAACGCCCTGGACGCTGTGGGCAAGGGCGGTCTCGTGCGCGTGAGCACGGAAATGGAAGCCGGCTTTGCCGTGATCCGCGTGCAGGATAACGGACCCGGCATTCCCACGGAAAAATTGACCCAGATCTTCGATCCCTTCTTCACCACCAAAAGCCCGGGCGAAGGCACGGGCCTGGGACTTTCCATCTGCTATTCCATCATGGAGGGGCTGGGCGGCAACGTCTGCGCGGAAAACCGGCCTGAGGGCGGCGCGGAATTCACCATACGCCTGCCGGCGGAGCGTACGGCTTCCGAAAATATGTAAAAGGATATATATTTTTGCTTGACCTTGCAACAGGAACGATTACTGTTGGACTATCCGATTCCGGGGGCGGCGTCCCGCGGCGTATTCGCGTCGGCCGCCTCCGCATCTTCAACCGCCTGTCTTGTGAGGTACAGCATGAAAAACGTCCTCGGCATGAACCGCAGAGAATTTTTGGTCACGGCCGCCGGAACGGCCCTGCTCGCGGCAGCGCCCGGCTTTGTCAAAAACGCCGTTGCCGCGCCCCTTGTCCTGCCGCCCCTGCCGTACGCGGAAAACGCCCTTGAGCCCGTTATTTCCGCAAAAACCGTCAGCTTCCACTACGGCAAACATCACGCCGGCTATGTGACCAACCTGAACAAGCTTATCGCGGGCACGGAACTTGCCGATCAGCCCCTGGAAAAAATCGTCGCCGCCACCGCCGGCAAGGCCGACAAGGCCGGCATTTTCAACAATGCCGCCCAGGTCTGGAACCACACCTTCTACTGGCAAAGCCTTTCCCCCAAGGGCGGCGGCATGCCGCCTGCCGCGCTCAAAGCCAAGATCGACGCCGCCTTCGGCAGCGTGGAAAATTGCTGTAAAGAACTTGCCTCGGCCTCCATTGCCCGCTTCGGCAGCGGCTGGGGCTGGCTGGTCGAAGACGGCGGCAAGCTCAAAGTGCTCTCCACCCCCAACGCCGAAACGCCCATCACCACCGGCGCCAAAGCCCTGCTGACCGTGGACGTGTGGGAACACGCCTATTACCTCGACTACCAGAACCGCAGGCCCGACTACGTCAACACCCTGCTGGCCAAGCTGATCAACTGGGAATTCGCCGCCAAAAATCTCGGCTGAAAAAACTTGGGGAGGAAACCTTTTAAAAGGATTCCTCCCCGTCAGAGCTTGTTGCCAAAGCCGATAAGACCGAATCCCCGCCTGCGCGGGGATGACATTCGATAACTCCGTGGCCTTGCGTTTTTCGCGTCCGTCATTCCCGCGCAGGCGGGAATCCGGCGTTTTTTTGTCGCGGCACGATTTTGAAGGCAACCCGCCGCGAGACTCAGACGCAATTCTCTATTTTTTCTCGGCGGCGGTTTTCAATCCCTCCAGCCACAGGGTGACAAAGGCCGGATCTTCCCCCAGACCCTTGATGCTGGTTTCCACCTTGATTCCGGCGATCTGCAGGCGCTCCAGCCAGCTTGTCTTTTCCGGGCCGAAAAGGTCGTTCAGGGCGTGGTCGCCGGCCACGGTCATGAGCGGGGCGAGGCGCACTTTGCGTATGCTCCCGGCTTTCAGGCTTTTGAGCACGGCGTCGAAATCGGGGTCGCCTTCCACGCAGCCGACGAAAGCTTTGGGATCAAGGCTGTGCAGATAGTATTGCAGGGCGGGATAATAGACACCGGCGCGGCGGGAACCGTGCCCGACGAAGAGCAGGGCTTCGTCCTCGGCGTGGGGATTGGCGCGCAGCAGAGCTTTGGCCGCGGCGTGCAGGCTTTCGGTGTTGTGCAGCAGGGGCGGGGCGAGGCGGATGCGCGTGAGCCCCTTGGGCAGGCCTTCAAAGGCCCGGACAGTGCGCTCCAGATCGGCATATTCCGCGCCGGGGATGACGTGCAGCGAAAGCACATCGACGCTTTTGATTCCTTCAGCGGCCAGTTCGGCCAGGGCCTGCTGCGGGGTAAGGCGGGGGGGATCGGTTTTTTTGAGCAGGGTGCGCGCGCTCCAGCCCCAAACGACTTTACGGTCGGGAAAGGCCGCTGTGACCTGCTTTTCCACCTGCTCGTAGGCGACGCGCGCCTGTTCGACGCTGGTGCCGAAGGCCACGATGAGCACGGCCTGCTGTTTTTCGGTCGCCGCCGCCGGCAGGGCGCAGAGGGCGAGAAGGGCGCAGAGCAGGAACGATGAGGCGATGCGTTGCGAGGTCATGCGTCCTCCTGGGCATATGCACTCGAAAAAATTAGCTCGGAACGCGGCGCACGGTCAAGCGGGGCGGAATGAATCCCGGATCGGCGCACGCTTGCCATTATGTCGTCAAGAGCATATATTGATCCCATCCTGTCGCGCTCCCGCGCCTTGCTTCGCCGCGGGGCGCCGCCGCATCTTGCCGGGCTTCCTCCCGCAATCCTCAGCCGAGGAAAAGCCATGTCTTCTCTTCCCCGCATGAAAAGCATCCCTGTGCAAAACGCCGTTGGTTCCGTACTCTGCCACGACATTACGCAAATCATCCCCGGCGAAAGCAAGGGCCCGGTCTTCCGCAGGGGCCATACCGTGACGGAAGGGGATATCGACCTTCTGCTGCGCGTGGGCAAAGAACATTTGTATGTGTATGAGCCCGGTCCCGGCGTGCTGCATGAAAACGAAGCCGCTCTGCGTCTGGCGCGGGCCGCGGCGGGGCGCAACATCCGCCTGTCCGACGTTTCCGAGGGGCGCATCAACTTTCATGCCGTGTGCCGGGGCCTGTTGCGCGTGGATGTCGATGTGCTGGCCGAGATCAATTCCCTGGGCGAAATTTCCCTGGCCTGCCTGCACAGCCTGCAACAGGTGAACAAGGACCAGGCCGTGGGCGGCACGCGCGTCATCCCCTTAATCATAGAGGAGGATAAAATCGCGCGGGCGGAAAAAGCCGCCCTGCGGGCCGTTCTGCCCATCCTGGAAGTCCTGCCCCTGCGTGCCGCGCGCGTGGGCATCGTCACCACGGGCAGCGAGATTTACCACGGGCGCATCAAGGACGGCTTCGGCCCGGTGCTGGAACGCAAGTTCGGGGAACTGGGCTGCTCCATCCTGGGGCAGCGTTTCACCAGCGACGACGAGGATCTGACGAGTTCGGCCGTGCGCGCCTTCGCGCATGGGGGCGCGGACATGATCGTGGTCACGGGCGGCATGTCGGTGGACCCGGACGACAGAACGCCGGCCTCCATACGCCGGGCCGGGGCCGAAATCGTCTCCTACGGCGCGCCGACCTTTCCCGGCGCCATGTTTCTGCTGGCCTTTCTGGACGACATTCCCGTGCTCGGCCTGCCGGGCTGCGTAATGTACCACAAGGCCAGCATTTTCGATCTCATCGTGCCCCGGCTGCTGGCCGGGCTCACGGTGACGGCGCGCGACATCGCCCTGCTCGGGCACGGGGGCTTCTGCGCCGCCTGTCCGGAATGCCGCTATCCCGTCTGTCCCTTCGGCAAAGGATAACGCGCCGCGTTCGGCGCGGCGCGCCGGCCTGTCTGTCTCACCGCATCTTGCCTTCACCATCACTCAAGGAGAAAAAGGATGCTTACGAAAACATTGGTGGTTAACGGAATCCCCCGTCGCCTTCTTGTTGATCCGGAAGATATGCTGTCCGACGTGCTGCGCAAACAGTTGCAGCTCACCAGCGTCAAAGTGGGCTGCGGCCAGGGCCAGTGCGGCGCGTGCAGCGTGCTGCTCGACGGCAAGGTGGTGCGTTCCTGCATCACCAAAATACGCCGCGTGCCGGAAAACGCGGCCGTCACCACGCTGGAGGGCGTGGGCACGCCGTGCAACCTGCACCCGCTGCAGCAATCGTGGATTTTCCACGGCGGGGCCCAGTGCGGCTTCTGTACGCCGGGCTTCATCGTTTCCGCCAAGGGCCTGCTGGATGAAAACCCCAACCCCACGCGCGCCCAGGTGCGCGAATGGTTCCAGAAACACCGTAACGCCTGCCGCTGCACCGGCTACAAACCTCTGGTGGACGCGGTTATGGACGCGGCCGCCGTTATGCGCGGCGAGAAAAACCCGGCCGACCTCCAGTACAAAGCCCCGGCCGACGGACGCATCTGGGGCACGCGTTTCCCGCGTCCCAGCGCGCTCGCCAAGGTGACGGGCACGGCGGAATTCGGCGCGGACGCCGCCCTGCGCATGCCCTGCGGCACGCTGCATCTGGCTCTGGTGCAGGCCAAGGTTTCGCATGCCGATATCAAGGGCATTGATACGTCCGAAGCCGAAAAAATGCCCGGCGTTTTCAAAGTGCTCACCCATAAGGACGTCAAGGGCAAAAACCGCATTACCGGCCTCATCACCTTCCCCACCAACAAGGGCGACGGTTGGGATCGGCCCATACTCAACGACACCAAGGTGTTCCAGTACGGCGACGCGCTGGCGATCATCTGCGCCGACTCCGAATGCCGCGCCCGCGCGGCGGCCGAGAAGGTCAAGGTCGATCTGGAGCTGCTGCCCGAATACATGAACGCCCCGGACGCCATGGCCCCGGACGCGATGGAAATCCATCCCGGCACGCCCAACGTCTATTTCGAACAGGGCCTGGAAAAAGGCGGCGAAACCGCGCCCTATTTCAACAACCCCGACATGGTGGTGGTCGAGGGCGAATACTACACCCAGCGCCAGCCCCACCTGCCCATCGAGCCGGACGTGGGGTACGCCTACCTGAACGACGACGGCAAGCTGGTTATCCACTCCAAATCCATCGGCCTGCATCTGCACGGCCTGATGATCGCGCCGGGTCTGGGTCTTGATTTCGGCAAGGACATGATCATGGTGCAGAACACCACGGGCGGCACCTTCGGCTACAAGTTCAGCCCGACCATGGAAGCCCTGCTCGGCGTGGCCGTGCTGGCCACGGGCCGGCCCTGCCACCTGCGCTACAACTACGAGCAGCAGCAGAACTACACCGGCAAGCGATCGCCCTTCTGGACCACCGTGCGCATGGCCGCCGACAGGAAGACCGGCAAGGTCATGGCGCTGGAAAGCGACTGGATCGTCGACCACGGTCCCTATTCCGAATTCGGCGACCTGCTCACTCTGCGCGGGGCGCAGTTCATCGGCGCGGGCTACGGCATTCCCAACCTGCGCGGCAAGGGCCTCACGGTCTGCACCAACCACGCCTGGGGTTCGGCCTTCCGCGGCTACGGCGGGCCGGAAATCGAATTCGCCTCCGAGTCCCTGATGGACGAACTGGCCGAAAAACTGGGCATGGATCCGCTCGAACTCAGGGCGATCAACTGCTACAAGCCCGGCGATACCAATCCCTCCGGCCAGAAACCCGAAGTCTTCAGCCTGACGGAAATGATCGACGCCCTGCGTCCCAGGTATCAGGAAGCCAAAAAGCGGGCCGCCTCCAACTCCACGGCGGCGGTCAAGCGCGGCGTGGGCGTGGCGCTCGGCGTGTACGGCTCCGGCCTGGACGGCCCGGACAGCGCCGAAAGCTGGGTGCAGCTTGATCCCGACGGCGGCGTGACCGTGGGGGCCTGCTGGGAAGATCACGGCCAGGGCGCGGATGCCGGCTGTCTGGGCTCGGCCCACGAAAGTCTGCGTCCCCTGAACATTCCCATGGAAAAAATCCGCCTCGTGCTCAACGATACGAGCGTGGCCCCCAACTCCGGCCCGGCGGGCGGCTCCCGCTCCCAGGTCATGGTGGGCAACTCCATCCGCGTGGGCTGCGAAGCGCTGATTGAGGCCATGCGCAAGCCCGGCGGCGGATTCTACGACTACCAGGGCATGAAGGACGCCGGCCGCGAAACCCGCCGGCAGGGAGTGTGGACCGCCCCGGCCGCCAACTGCGACGAAAAGGGCCAGGGCAGCCCCTTCTGCTGCTACATGTACGGTCTGGTCATGGCGGAAACCGCCGTGGAAGTCGCCACCGGCAAGGTGCAGGTTGAAAAGCTCACCATGGTGGCCGACATCGGCAAGGTCAACAGCCGGCTCGTCACCGACGGGCAGATTTACGGCGGTCTGGCTCAGGGCGTGGGCTTCGCGCTCAGCGAAGACTATGAGGACCTCAAGAAGCACGCCTCGCTCGCCGGGGCCGGCATACCCTACATTGAGGATATTCCGGACGACATCGAGATCATCTATGTGGAAACCCCGCGTCCCGACGGACCGCACGGCGCTTCCGGGGTCGGCGAAATCCCGCTCTGCCCGCCGCACCCGGCCATCATCAACTCCATAGCCAACGCCTGCGGCGCGCGCGTGCGCCGCCTGCCCGCCTACCCCGAAAAGGTGCTGGCGGCCATGCCGAAGTAAGATAAGAGATTGGGGAGGCTCCGCCTCCCCAAACCCCTCCGCCAAGGGGATTATCCCCTTGGAACCCTGATCGGCGGATATTTTTCGCTTGCGGAAAATATCCGCCCGTTGAGGGGGCAAGGGGCATCATGCCCCTTGAGGGGGCCGGGGGGCAGCGCCCCCCGATTTTCTTCCCAGAGGGCACCATGGATCAGAACAAACTCAAGGAAGTCGAAGCCCGCTGCACGCAGGAATCCATGCCGCGCTGCCGGGCGGCCTGTCCGTTCCGCATGGACGTGCGCGCCTTTATGGAGCATCTGGCCGAAGGCAGAACGCGCGAGGCCGGCAAGCTCATCGAGCGGCATCTGCCCCTGCCGGAAATTCTGGCCCGCATCTGCGATCATCCCTGCGAGGAACGCTGCCTGCGCCGCGATCTGGGCGGCAGCCTGGCCATACACGCGCTGGAGGCCGCGTGCATGGCAGCCTGCGGCAGGCAGGGCAAGCTCTTGCCGCGCCCGAAAAAACCGGCTTCCATCGCCGTGCTGGGCGGCGGTCTGACGGGCCTGACCGTGGGGTACGAGCTTTCCCGCAAAGCCTATCCCGTGCGTATTTTTCACGAAGAAGAGCCGCAAAGCCTTGTGTTGCGCCGCTTTCCTCAACTGCCGGAAGACGTTGTTCTGCGCGAACTGGAAGAGTTGCGCAAGGCCGGCTGCGAATTTATCCAAGGCGCGTTGGATGCGGCCGCCCTGGAGGCGGCGCTTGCCGGCCACGCCGCCGTGTTCGTGGATGCCGACGCCGCGCCGGCGTTCTTTGCCGCGCTTGGCGCGACGCCCGATCCCCTGACCCTGCGGGCGGGCGACAGGCTCTGCGCGGGCGGCCTGCCCGAGCGTACGCCGACAGGAGCGCTCTACGCCTCTTCCTCAAAACAGGCCGGGGAAGGCCGGCGCGCGGCCCTGAGCCTGGAACGCATCGTGACCGGGGTTTCGCTGAACGCGGGCCGCGAGGAGGAACTGACCAGAGATACGCCGCTGTTCACGCCCCTGGACGGCGTGGAGACGCGGCCGGCCGTGCCGCCGCGGGGAGAAAGCTTCAACCCGGAAGAGGCGGAGCGGGAAGCCGCGCGCTGCCTGCGTTGCGAATGCCTGGCCTGCGTGAAGGAATGCGTGTATCTGAAAAAATACGGCGCCTATCCCCGCAGCTACACCCGCCAGATTTACAACAACGCCGCGATTGTGAAGGGTCAGCACATCGCCAACTCCCTGGTCAACGGTTGCGCCCTGTGCGGGCAGTGCACGGAGCTGTGCCCGGAACGCTTTTCCATGGCCGAACTCTGCCTTTCCGCCCGGCAGGACATGGTGCGGCGCAAATCCATGCCGCCCTCGGCCCACGAATTCGCCCTGGAGGATATGGAGAGCGCGAATTCCGAAGCCTGTTCCCTCTTCCTCGTTGATCCCGATCCGAAACAGACGCGTTGCGCCTACGTTTTCTTCCCCGGCTGCCGGCTTGCGGCCGCGCGGGGCGAACAGGTCGCGGCAGCCTATGCAATGCTGCGCGCCCTGCTGCCCGTGCGGGGGGAAGGGACGGGCACGGGCGTCTTTCTGCACTGCTGCGGCGCGCCGGCGCTCTGGGCCGGGAGGGAAGAGGAGGCCGGAGCGGTCATCGCGCGCATACGCGAAGCCTGGGAGGCCGCCGGCCGGCCCGTGTTCGTCACGGCCTGCGCCTCCTGCCTGAAAATGTTCCGTGAGGCTGCGCCGGAAATACAATGCGTCTCCCTCTGGGAGATTCTGGATGAACGCGGCGCGTTCCCGCCCGCGCGGCCGGCCGGCGCGTACGCCGTGCACGATCCCTGCTCGGCCCGGCATGACGAGGATCAGCAGCGGGCCATGCGCTCGCTGGCGCGCAAATGCGGCCTGGAGCTTGAGGAGCCGCGCCGCACCGGCCTTCAAGCGCCCTGCTGCGGCTACGGCGGGCTGGTCTGGAACAGGCAGCCGGAATTGGCCGACGCCTACGCGCGGCGCAAGGGGGAATTGTCGTCCCAGCCGGGCCTGGCCTCCTGCATCATGTGCCGGGACAGGATCGTGAACAGCGGCGGAGCATGCCTGCATATGCTCGACATCCTGCCCCTGGAGGGCGAAGCCCCGGATGCGGCGGCTCTCGCCCGCGCGGCGCGGCTTCCGGCGCCCGGCTTTTCTGCGCACCGCGCCGGCCGGGCCGCCCTGCGCCGGCAACTGCTGCAGGATTACCGGGGCGAGACGTTCGCGGAAGAATCCGCGTGTCTGATCGTCGCGCCCGAACTGTTGATGGAATTGGAGCGCAGGCATATCCTGCTTATGGACGCGGAAGAAGCCGTGTGTGCCGTGCATGCGGGCGCGAATCGCTTTCTGGAGCGGAAAAGCGGGCACTATGTCGGCTCGTGGCGGCCGCGCAACGTCACCTTCTGGGTGCGCTACAGCGTGGAGCCGGAGAACGCCTTCCGCCTGCACGACGCCTGGTGCCACCGCATGACCGCGCCGGGCACGGGAGGGGAAGCATGATCATCGCGCCGAACTATCCGCCGGACGAGGGCGACTGGATCTGCGAATGCTGCGGCAGCGCGCTGGAGCAGCGTAAAGTCCAGGTGCGCTACCTGGAAAGCGCCTTTGAGGTTTCCCTGCCCTGCTGCCCCGCGTGCAAACGCACGCTGGTGCCCAAAACGCTGGCCGAGGGCAAGATGGCGGAGGTGGAAGCCCTGCTTGAAGACAAATGAGCGCATCGGCGCATCCGAATTTTTGCGGCGCTGCCCGCATCCCGGCGGCGCGGAACTGACGCGCCGGGGCCTTTCCCTGTGCGGCTTCGCGCCCGGCGCGCGCCTGCTGGACATAGGCTGCGGACAGGGCGCAAGCGTCCGTCTGGCGCGGGACATGGGCTTTTTTTGCGTGGGCGCGGACCGCGCTCCCTGTCCGGACGCGGACATTCCCCGCGTTGCGGCGCGGGCGGAAGCTTTGCCCTTTGCGCCAAGGAGTTTTGACGGCCTGATCTGCGAATGCGTGCTTTCCCTTGATTCCGATCCGGGCCGTACGCTGCGGGGCATGCGTGAGCTTCTCAAACCGGGCGGCCGCCTGCTGTACAGCGACCTCTACCGCGCCGGCGCGCCGCAAGAGACGGAAGCTCTGCTGCGCGCCGCCGGTTTTGGAGTACGCTGTTTTGAAGACCATGCCCGCGCCTTGAAGGAATGCGCCGCGCAACTTGTGTGGCGGGGCGGACTGGAAACGGCGGGCTGCGAAGCGTTGCGCGGCCTCAGTTACGGCCTGTGGGTCGCGGAGAAGGAATGAAAGATGAATCCGCTGCTGCTTGAAATCGTGCCTCTCGTCAAACAGGGCTGGTGCTGCAGTCAGATGCTCATGCTGCTTCTGCTCCAGGCCCTGGACAAAGAAAATCCCGACCTCATACGCTCCGTGCACGGCCTCTGCCACGGCCTGGGCGGAACCGAAGGCCCCTGCGGCCTGCTCACCGGCGGGGCCTGCGTGCTCGGCTGCGCGGCAGGCCGGGGCAGGCCGGAGGAGAGCGCGCATCCTTCCTTCGCGCCGCTGCTGAACGATTATCAGCAGTGGTTTGCCGAGCGCACGGGCGCCTACGGCGGCATCGCCTGCTTCCAGGTGATGGAGGGCTTGAGCGCGGATACCGGCGTGCAGAAGCCCGGCGCGGGCGAAGCGCCGAGCCCGGCGCTGTGCGGCGATCTTTTTGCCGAATGCTGGGAAAAAATCCTTTCCCTGCTCGAAGCGTATGAAATTCCTCTGGAGGGGCGCTGATGCGCGCCCGCAAAACCGGTCTTCCGGATTTGCCGTCAATTCCCGAGGTAGGCTGATGCCCGTTCTGCGCCGCACCCGCAGCCTCTGCCCCGAATGCCTGCGCCCTGTGGACGCCTGCTATGCCTCGGAAGACGAGGCGGGCGAGGCCGTGTTCCTCGAAAAAAGCTGCCCGGAACACGGGGCTTTCCGCGCGCCCGTCTGGCTTTCCGGGCCGGGCCTGCCGTCTTTCGCGGACTGGAGCAACGCCCGGAGCCTGGGCCGCCCCAAAATATTTTCCGGCAGGCGCGCGAAGGGCTGCCCGTTCGATTGCGGCCTCTGCCCCGAACACAGCCAGGCCACCTGCTGCGCCATGGTGGAAGTGACCCGGCGCTGCAACATGAACTGCCCGCTGTGCTACGCTTCCGCCGGCGGCGACGCGCCCGACCCGGATCGCGATGCCGTCGAGCGGCAACTGGCCGCGCTGATGGCCGCGGCGGGGCCGGCCAACGTGCAGCTTTCCGGCGGAGAACCCACCCTGCGCGGCGATTTGCCGGAGATCATCCGCCGCGCGCACGCGATGGGCTTTCCCTTTGTGCAGGTCAACAGCAACGGCCTGCGTCTGGCGCGCGAGCAGGGCTATGCACGGCGGCTGAAAGAGGCCGGCCTCAACCTCGTCTATCTCCAGTGGGACAGTTTGCGGGACGAGGTGTATCACGTCCTGCGCGGCGGACCGTACCTGGAGGACAAGGAGCGCGCCGTGCGGAATTGCGTGGAGGCCGGACTTTCCGTGCTCTTTGTGGCCACGCTGGTGCGCGGGGTCAACGACAACGAGGCGGGAGATTTATTGCGCGCGGCGCTTTCCCGCGGCCCGCGCGTGCGCGGTCTGCACTTTCAGCCTGCCGCCTCCTTCGGCCGCTATGCCTGGGAGGGCAGAAACGCCCCACGCCTCACCCTGCCCGAACTCATGGCCGGCCTGGAAACACAGACAAACGGACTGGTGCGCGTCGCCCACCTGCGGCCCCCCACGTCCGAGCATGCGCTTTGCTCCTTCAACGCCCTGTACCGGCGCAACGGAACAGGCGGCCTGGAGCCTGTCGCCGGCGGCGGAAGCTGCTGCGCGCCCACGCCGGCTTTTACGGAGTTGAAAGCATTTGGGGGGCAGGCGTCGGAAGCGGAACGGACCAGGGATTTCACAGCCCGGCATTGGGCCGGGGAACCGACCCCGTTGCCTGCCGCCTGCGCCGCCGACGCGGACGGTTTTGACCGCTTTCTGGCCGAGGCCGGGGTGGAGCAGCGCTTCACGCTTTCGGCCATGGCCTTTCAGGACGCCTATACCCTTGATCTCGATCGTGTCCGGCGCTGCCACATCCATATCGTTGCCCCGGACGGAAGGCTTGTTCCCTTCTGCGCCTGCAATCTCACCTCCGCCGGCGGCTGTGCGCCGCACAGGGGCGCGTGATGCCTGGCCCGATGGACGCCTGGCTGATGCAACGCTGCGGCCTGCGCGATCATGCCGCGCTGCCGGAAACGCTGCGGCGGATGCAGGCGGAACGCTTCGCGGCGACCGCGCGCTATGCCCGCGAACGCAGCGCCTTTTACCGCGAGCTTTTCCGTGACTGCCCGCCGGATTTGTTTTCCTCTTCTTTCTCCCTGGAAGACGCAGCGCGCCTGCCTTTTACTGTGCCGGAGGATTTGGAGCAGACGGGCTTTCGGCGGCGTTTTCTCTGCGTGTCGCAGCGGGAGGTCGAGCGCATGGTGACGCTCGAAACTTCGGGCACCAGCGGTCAGCCCAAGCGTTTGGCCTTCAGCCGGGCCGATCTGGAAGCCACGAAGGAATTTTTCCGCGTCGGCATGAGCCTGCTGGTGCGCCCCGGAGAACGTGCGCTTGTGCTCTGGCCGGGAGCGGAGCGGCCGGACGGGGTGGGGGATCTGCTCCGGCAGGCTTTGGGGCAGGACGGCATCAGCGTCGCGGCCGGCAATCCGCGGCCGGAGGCGGACAGCCTGAGGCGCGAACTGGAGATGCACGGACCGCATGCCGTTGTTGCCGCGCCCCGGCAACTCGCGGTGTTGCTTGATCTTTTGTCCTCCGCGCCCGATGCGGAACGGCTCGCTCCCGCCGGCGTGCTGTCCAGCGCGGAGCCCCTGCCTCCCGTTCTGGCCGAGGAATTGCGCCGCCGTTTCGGCTGCCTGGTGCTCGACCACTACGGCCTGACGGAAAGCGGCTACGGCGGCGGCGTGGAGTGTCCGGCGCACGACGGCTATCACCTGCGCGCGCTCGACCTGTTCGTTGAAATCGTGGATCCGCTCTCCGGCGCTCCCCTGCCGGACGGGGAGGAAGGGGAAGTCGTCATCACCACGCCCGGCCGGGAAGCCATGCCGCTTATCCGCTACCGCACGGGCGACGCGGCCCGCATGCTGCCCGGCCCCTGCCGCTGCGGCAGCCCGCTGCGCCGGCTTGCGCCCGTGCGGGGGCGCATTGCGCGCGGGCGGGACGGCTGGACAGTGGAGGCCGTGCAAAAAGCCGCCTTTATGAACGCACACGAACGCGGAAGGATACGCCTGTGAACGGGGCTTTTTCCTGCGCCGCGCTGATTCTTGCGGGCGGCGCGTCCTCGCGCATGCGCCGTGGTTTCAAGCCCCTGTTGCCTCTGCTTTTCGCGGACGGAGCGCGCGGCGCTCTGGAGGCCGTGGTGAAGCTGTACAGGGGGGCGGGAATCGAGAATATCCTGGTCGTCAGCGGTCTGCGTGAGGAAGAAATCGCGCGGGAAGCGGAGCGGCTCGGCATCGCGCACGCACACAATCTTCGGGCCGAGCAGGGCATGTTTTCCTCGGTATGCGCCGGCCTGGCCGGCCTGACCGGCCTGGCCGCCTGCGCGCGCTGCTTCGTGCATCCGGTGGATATTCCCCTTGTCCGTCCCCTGACGATAGACGCCCTGCTCGAACAGGCGCGGCGGAAGCCGCAAGCGGCCCTTGTCCCGACCTGGAAGGGGGAGGAGGGGCATCCGCCCCTGTTGCCGGCCGCGCTGTTTTCCGCAATTTCGAATTACGACGGTCCGGGCGGCCTGCGCGGCGCGCTTGAACATCCGCCCCGCCTGGGCGTTCCCACGGCGGATGCGAACATCCTGCGCGACATGGACACGGATGAGGACTATGATGCCGCCTGCCTGTGCGCCGGGCGAGCGCACCTGCTTGAACCGGAGGAGGCGGAGGAACTTTTGCGCCTGCGCGGGACAGGGGAGCGGGGTCTGGCCCATGCGCGATCCGTGGCCGCCGTGGCCGTTGCCTTTGCGGCGGCCCTCAACAACGTCGGTTTCCCTCTCGATCCGCGCCTTGCGGAAACAGGCGGCCTGCTTCACGATCTCTGCAAGGGGCAGGCACAACACGAAGCGGCGGCGGGCGAGGCCCTGCGGGCCCTGCATCTGCCCGCGCTCGCCCCGCTTGTGGAAGGGCACCGGGACTGCATGCTCGCCGAAGACGCGCCCGTTACGGAAAAGGAGCTGATCTATCTGGCGGACAAGTACGTGTACGGCGATCGCCTGGTGACGATCGAACAGCGCTTCGGTCAGAAGCTGGAGCGTTTCGCCGGGGATGAAGCGGCCTGCGCGGCCATACGCGGCCGTCTGGCCCGCGCTTTGGCGCTGGAGCGGCGTTTTGGCCGTGAAAGCGGCCTGGAAGCTTTTGCGACAGCCCGCGCGGCGCTGGAGACGTTACGTGCCTGATCAACCCGGCATATGGCTTATGCGCCACGGGACCCTGCCGCCCAACCCGGAGCGGCGCTTTGTGGGGCAGCGGGATATTGGGCTTTCGGCGACGGGGCGCGCGCAGGCCGTGTCGTGGCGGGAGCGTTTGGCGGATACGCCTTTTGCCGCCGTCGTCAGTTCCGATCTTTCCCGTTGCGTGGAAAGCGCGCTGCTGGTGAAAGGCGAACGCGATATCCCTCTCATTCCGGAGCCGGCTTTTCGTGAAATATCGCTGGGCGCCTGGGAAGGGCTGACGCCGGCCGAAGTGGAGGCGCGCTTTCCCGGAGCCTATGCCGCGCGGGGGCGAAATTTGGCCGAGAGCCGTCCGCAGGGCGGAGAATCTTTTGTCGATCTGGCGGCGCGGGCGCTGCCGGCTTTTGACGCGCTTGCCCGCGCCTTTGCCGGCCGCGCCCTGCTCGTTGTGGCCCATGCCGGGGTGAATCGCGTTATCCTTGCGCGGGCTATGGCTTTGCCGCTGCGTTACGTGCCGGATATCCCACAGCCTTACGCCTGCTGCACCAGGGTCTGTTGACACTACGTTCTTTTCGTTTCTGCCTTTGTCGGGTAATCATCCCATTTTTAGCAGCAGTTCAAAGTAGAGCCTATGCCGCTTGCCTGGGCTTCATGGCCGGAGTAGCCGGATACTGAGACCGTCGTTCGACACGGAGTTTTTGGCCATCTCAACACGCTGAGACGGCCTTATCACTTTTTTTCGAGAGCCCCCTGCACGGCATCAGCACGTAATTGAGCGTCCGCCGCTTGAGCTGGGCATTTTCTCGCTCAAGTTCTTTCATCCGCGCCATTAGCGAGGCATCCATGCCGCCAAACTTCGCCCGCCATTTGTAAAATGCGGCGCTGCTCATACCGTGCTCACGACAAAGCTCGGTGACGGGTATTCTCTACCCGTATTTTGTTTCAATCCACGCCCCTGCGTGAGGGGCGACCTTCACCCGCTCGGCGGGGCGGCCGGCGGTGGTGGTTTCAATCCACGCCCCTGCGTGAGGGGCGACCGCCCTATTCGCACCCCGAGCCCATCGTGCGGCAGTTTCAATCCACGCCCCTGCGTGAGGGGCGACTGACCTTGCCGGGCTTCGTCGGATGCCTGAAGTGGTTTCAATCCACGCCCCTGCGTGAGGGGCGACATGGCCAACGGCGCAGCCATTCATGAGGGCGTGGTTTCAATCCACGCCCCTGCGTGAGGGGCGACCCGCCGTTGTTCAGCGCATCGACGCCATGGCCGAGGTTTCAATCCACGCCCCTGCGTGAGGGGCGACCTCTAGCGTCTTTAGGTCTAAGTGATGAAAAGTCGTTTCAATCCACGCCCCTGCGTGAGGGGCGACCTTCAGGCTTTGTAATTAAACAATTACCATAACAGTTTCAATCCACGCCCCTGCGTGAGGGGCGACTTATCCAGCCTGAAAGCGTCTATCCTTTTATAAAAGTTTCAATCCACGCCCCTGCGTGAGGGGCGACAATGCGTTCCGGCCTTTTTGCCGCTGGTGTTGCCGTTTCAATCCACACCCCTGCGTGAGGGGCGACCAGAGCCCACAAGGTTGCCGTGCCCCGGTCAAGTTTCAATCCACACCCCTGCGTGAGGGGCGACCTTCAGCGGCGGCAAGGACAGCATTGTCACTCTCGTTTCAATCCACACCCCTGCGTGAGGGGCGACTGTGCCGGGCGCTGATTTCGTCCACCATGAGCCAGTTTCAATCCACACCCCTGCGTGAGGGGCGACATCCGCCGCCCGTGTGGCTTCGACCAGATTAAGGTTTCAATCCACACCCCTGCGTGAGGGGCGACGGCCGTAGAGGCGGGGGCCCGATCTTCTGCTGGGCTACGACGCGGAGCGCATGTTTCAATCCACACCCCTGCGTGAGGGGCGACGCCGTGTCGGCGCGTAAGAGCGCGCCCATAAAGCCGTTTCAATCCACACCCCTGCGTGAGGGGCGACCTGCCGTCGCCCGAGGCGGCCGGCTGCGCGACGGTTTCAATCCACACCCCTGCGTGAGGGGCGACAGGTGCGCTATTCGGTACTGGAGCCTCCGGCGGAGTTTCAATCCACACCCCTGCGTGAGGGGCGACTTTGCCCACGGTGCCGGAGCCGAAGAAGGGGTCGAGTTTCAATCCACACCCCTGCGTGAGGGGCGACTTGCCGTGCGGCTGCCAGTCCTTCTTGTCGGCGGTTTCAATCCACACCCCTGCGTGAGGGGCGACCGCCCTTGTGAAAGGCGATAAAAAGCGCATCCGCGTTTCAATCCACACCCCTGCGTGAGGGGCGACCCCAGG
>JAVBNZ010000006.1:0-64749 GCA_031551145.1 Desulfovibrionaceae bacterium
AGCTCGGTAGCCATCTTGCTCCAGTTGCCCGAAGCGTCGATGACGCAAAAGACCTTGTAGCCGGCCTCCACGGCGCTCAGGGCCGGAAAGGCCATGCACACGCTGGTCAAAGTACCGGCGATGATCAGGGTTTTGCGCCGCGTGGACTTGATGGCCTTGACCCATCCCGGGTTATCCCAGGCGTTGATCTGCCCGGTGCGCGGAATATAAATCGCGCCGGGGTTGCTTTGGTGGATTTCAGGAATAAGCGGCCCGTTTGGTCCGTCAGGCACCGAGGCGGTGGTGAAAGTGGGGAGGCCCGCCAAACAGGCCACCTTGGCCAGGGCGGTGACGTTTGAACGCAGTACCGGGAGCGGCAGATCGCGTACCAGTTGAAAGAGCCCGCTCTGGTGGTCGATAAGCAACATGACCGCATCGTCGGGATCAATCATCCATTTGTTCTTGTTCACGGCTTTCTTGTCAAACATGGCGCTTCTCCTTTACGTTAAAGAGGGGATGTGGTATTTTTTTATAGAATATCTGATAAACTATACTCGCTTTCGTTCGCAAAAAGCAAGATCGCCGGGAAAAATTCCCCCAACCCTTTTTCAGGAGCTTGCCATGACCCAGTCTTCGGAAATCACGGGCCTGCCCCGCACGGTCAAACGTCAGGTTACGGGCCGGCCGGCCGTTGACGGCGCGGGCGTCAGGCTGGTGCGCGTGCTCGGCTCGCCCACGGTTGTCGATTTCGATCCCTTTCTTCTGCTCGACGCTTTTGATTCCACCAATCCGAACGACTATATCCGGGGCTTTCCCATGCATCCGCACCGGGGCATCGAAACCGTGACCTATCTCGTGGAAGGCCTGCTCGAGCACAAGGACAGCCTGGGCAACCAGGGCCGCATCGCAAGCGGGGGCTGCCAATGGATGACCGCCGGGCGCGGCATTCTGCATCAGGAAATGCCGCAGCCTTCGCCGCGCATGCTCGGTTTGCAGCTCTGGGTCAACCTGGGGCGAAAGGACAAGATGTGCCCCCCGAAATACCGCGACATCACCCCGGACATGCTGCCGCGCGTGCAGGAAAAGGGCGTGAGCGTCGGCGTGCTTTCCGGCGAATATAAGGGAATGGAAGGGGCCATGCGGGCCGATTACGTGCCGGTGACCTTTCTTGATGTGAGGTTGCGCCCCTGGAGCGTCTGGACCGTGCGCACCGAGCCGCGGGACACCGTATTCGCATACATCCTCAACGGCGGGTGCAACGCCGGGCCGGTGCCGCCGCAGGACGCGGCCGGCGGGCAAAGCGGAGCCGGCTACCGGGGCGCCAGCCCTCTGGACAGCCGGCAGGCCGTGCTTTTCACTCCCGGCGACAGTCTCACCCTGACCGGCTGCGCGGAAGGCGCGCATCTGGTGCTGCTGATGGGCACGCCGCTGCGCGAACCCGTGGCCTGGGGCGGCCCCATCGTCATGAACAGCGACGAGGAGTTGCGGCAGGCCTTTTATGAACTGGAGGCGGGGACTTTTATCAGAGAATGAAGAGAAACGCCCAAAAATTTTCCTCACCGCCGCCTTGAGCGCGGCGCGCCCCTCACCGCATCAGCCCACCGCGCCGGTGAGAAAGGCCGCGCTCAGATAGGCCGTGAACTGCCCGTCATACCGGGCCGAATCCGCCGCCAGTTCCCGGGCCGCCTTGGCCGGATCCTTGGCCGGGGCATAGGCGCGCGCGGTGATCATGGCGCCGAAGGAATCCGCCACCGCCGCCACGCGGCCGATGCGGCTGATCTGCCCGCCTTTGATCTTCTGGGGATAGCCCGATCCGTCAAGACGCTCGTGGTGCTCCATGGCGGCCTGGGTCAGTTCGTCAAAGCCCAGATTGAGCTTTTGCATGATCTTGCAGGCCAGCGCGGGATGCAGGACAATCTTGTCCCACTCCTCGCTCTTCAGCGGGCCGGGTTTGTTGTAGATAAAGGCCGGAATCTTGGCCATGCCGATGTTCTGCAGAAAAAAAGCCAGCGCGGCGCGGTCGAGATCGCGCCTTCTCAATTCCCCGCCCTCCATAACGCGCAACAGCAGCCACACGCCCACAACCAGCGTGTTGAAGGCGTGATTGCCCTGGCCGGCTTCCCGTAAAAGTCGGCGCATGAAAAGCTTGATTCTGTGCCTGTCCAGCCAGAGCAGTTCCGTGAACACCATGACGTCTTTGTACAAAAGGTCGAAGGTCGGGCGCACGGGCTGCTCGGCAAAGGCGTCGTAACGCATGATCAACGCGCGGATGCAGATATCGGCCAGTTCCATTTCCTTGAGATTGGAATCCTGAAGCACGAGATCGAGCTGCTTGACCATGTGTTCCGAATAAATGGGATGATCGGAACGCGAGACGAACAGGTTTCCGGCGGCGCACAGAGCCTGCACTTCTTCCACCTGTTCGTTCGTCAGCCGCTGCCCTTTGCGGACGATCGGCACAAGGGTCACGGCTGCTTCGTTGAAGCGGAACAGATCCACCGGCGGACGGAACTTGGAAAAGCTGGAAAGAATTTCCTCGCTGATCTGATAGTATTCCTCGTCGATGCCGGCGGGAACTGTCTGCCGTGAACCTGCGTGCATATTATTTCCTGTAGATCTTCACAAGGTTGGTGCCGCGACGCTGATCACCGGGCTTGGGCTGGCCCGCGGTGATGATCAGCGTATCGTCGGGCTTGAACTGCTCGGCCTTGTCAATGAATTTTTCCACCCTGATCACATGGCTGCTTTCGCTGATGTCCGTGATGAAGACGGGTTTGACGCCCCAGGAAAAGTTCAGGTGCTTGACCGCTTCGGGCTCCGGCGTCATGCCGTAGATGATCTGGGGCGGACGGCGCGAAGACACGAGGCGGGCGGAAGCGCCGCTCATGCTGTGCGTGACGATGGCCCTGGCGTTGGTTTTTTTCGCCAACAGGCAGGCGGAATAGGCCAGGTATTCCTGAATGCCTTTATCTTCCGCGGGTTCCTGCAAACTGTGGGTTTCCAGCAGCAGGGCCTCGGCCCTGTCCACGATCTCCCGCATAAAGCTCACGGCTTCCACCGGATAACTGCCCATGGCCGTTTCTTCCGAAAGCATCACGCAGTCCGCGCCGTCAAGCACGGCGTTGGCCACGTCGGTGGTCTCCGCGCGGGTGGGCACGGGGTTGTTGACCATGGAAAGCAGCATCTGCGTGGCCACGATGACCGGCTTCGACACCGCGTTGCAGGCCCGGATGATGCGCTTCTGCAAAGCGGGCAGTTCCGCCATGGGGCATTCTATGCCCAAATCGCCGCGCGCCACCATCACCACGTCGGTTTCATGCAGGATTTCGTTAAGGCGGTCCACGGCGTTGCGGCGCTCCAGCTTGACCACCACGGGAATATTCTTGTTGGCGGCCATAATGATGTTCTTGGCTTCGCGCACGTCTTCCGGCGTCTGCACGTAGGAGATGGCCACGGCGTCCACGCCGAGGATGAGTCCGTCGGCAAGGTCTTTTTTATCCTTGGCCGTGAGCGCGGCGATTTTCGTGGCCTTGCCCGGCAGGGCCAACCCCTTGCGCGAGGTGACGATGCCGCCGTTCGAGGCTTCCAGCAGGGCAAAGGTGGGGCCGGGGCGTTCAATCACCGTGAACTGCAGGCCGCCGTCCGCGAGCACCAGCCTGTCGGTGGGCACAAGACTTTCCATGATTTCCGGGTGATCAAAGGGCAGATAGGGCAGGCCTTCGTACCCGGTGCTGGCGGCGGACGCGCCCGTGGGGCCGAGCAGAAGTTTGTCGCCCTTGCGCACTTCGATGGAGGGCACGGAAAGAGTGCCCAGGCGAATTTTCGGGCCGGAGAGATCCTGCATGACGGTTACGGGAACACCGAGTTCCTGCTCCAGTTCCCGGATGGCCCGTATGATGTCCACAAAGAGGGAGGCATCCCCGTGGGAAAAATTGAGGCGGAAGATGCTCACACCGGCTTCTATCAATTTTTTCAGAACGGCTTTGTCCCGCGACGCGGGGCCGATGGTGGCGACAATCTTTGTTCGCATAAAAACCTCGTGGGGTGGTGCCGAAAAAATGCAATTCGATCCAACTGTCCGTCTTTTCCGTGTTTTGTCCGCACTTGTCAAGCGCCGCAGTGCAAAACCGCCCGAAAACATTTGCATAGCGTCGTTTACTAAAGAAAGTCTAAAAAAATCACCGAGCGCTTGACAGAGAGCGGCTTTTACATCAATGTGGTAAAAAGTGGTAGAAAGTGGTAAAAAATGTTATGAAAGCCCGTTTCCGCAAAAGTTTTCACCGCAGCGTGGACGCCAAAGGCAGGCTCATGCTTCCCCCGGAATACCGGGACGTGATCGTTGCGGCCTCCGATACGGGCGCGTTCGTGCTCACGGGCTATGACGACTGCATTGTGGCCTACACCTTGCCGGAATGGGAGCGCTTCGAGGACGCCGTATACAATCTGCCCAATCCCAGCCGGGCACTGCGCGACTTTCGCCGCACGGTGCTGGGGCGGGGTGAGGAACTGATCCTCGACCCCCAGGGCCGGGTGCGCATTTCCCAAGCCCTGATGCGTTACGCGGGCCTGAGCAGGGAAGCCGTGCTTCTCGGCCAGGGAAATCGATTTGAAATCTGGGACAAGGCGCGCTTTGAGGGTCTCAAGCCCGACAGCGTGGACCTGGACGCCGAACTTGCCCGCAGCGGCATAAAGTTTTCGCTGTGATCGGGGCGCGGGCCGCTGCCGCGGACGGGGACGGGGACGGCATCGGTCACATTCCGGTTCTGCTCGAAAAAGTTTTAGAATTTCTGAAACCAAAGGCCGGGGGGCGGTATCTGGACGGCACCCTGGGACTCGGCGGCCACGCGCGGGCCCTGTTGGAACGCGCGCCGGACGCCCTGCTCTGCGGACTGGACAGGGACGGCGCGGCGCTTGAACGGGCGCGGGAACGCCTGGCCGCTTTCGGGGAACGGGCGCGGCTTTTTCACACGCCGTTCAGCGATTTTGCGGCCGCCCTGGATGAACTGGGCTGGAACGAGGTAGACGGCATGCTTCTGGATTTGGGCGTATCCTCCATGCAGTTGGACACCGCGGAACGCGGCTTCAGCTTCCGGGCCGACGGCCCGCTGGACATGCGCATGGATCCCGCTTCCGGCAGGCCTTCGGCGCATCACCTCGTCAACCGGGAACGCTTCGACACGCTTAAACAAATCATCGCCGAACTGGGCGAAGAACCCCAGGCCGGACGCATCGCCCGCCTGATAGTGGAAGAACGGCAGAAAAGCCCCATAGAAAGCACGGGCAGACTGGCCGCCCTGGTGGAGCGCGCCTATCCGCCCGCCTGGCGGGCCAAGGCCCGCAACCACCCGGCCACCCGCACCTTCCAGGCCCTGCGCATGGCGGTCAACGACGAGCCGGGCGAACTGCGCCGCTTTCTTGACGCCGCCCTGCCCCGCCTGCGCGTCGGCGGCCGGTTGGCCGTCATCAGCTTTCATTCGCTGGAAGACAGGCTCGTCAAACAGGCCATGCGCGCCTGGGCTCAGGGCTGCATCTGCCCCAGGCATGTGCCCCGCTGCATTTGCGGGCATGAGCCCGAAGCGCTGGTGTTGACCAAAAAACCCGTCTGTCCCGACCCGGAGGAAGTCGCCCGCAACCCCCGCGCCTCCAGCGCCAAGCTCAGGGTTGCCGAAAAAACGGCCTCCGCCGTGAAGGAGGGCGCGGGGTCATGAAAAAGCGGGGAAGCTCGGGCTGGCTGGTTTTTATCGTCCTCGGCGTGCTGAGCGGACTGTTGATGGGTTTGGTTATGGTGTGGAGCAACATCGAACGCATGGACATCACCTATCTCATCAAACAGCTGCAGGCTTCGATGAAGGAACGGCAGGAACATAAGGCCAAATTGCTGACGGAACGGGAATTTTTGCTCTCACCCGGAGAACTGGGACGCAGGGCCGCCGCCCTGGGCATGACCCGCCCGAACCCGGGGCAGGTGCGCCGCATGGACGTGAGGTAGCCGCATGATCCGCTTGTTCAAAAACAAAAACCGCCGCAGCCTGCCGCAGCAACCCAGACAGGCCAAAGCGGTCGGGAGCGGGAACGTCGCGAAGAAGAAAGCTCCGCTGTTCGGCTCCGTGCGTTGGGAACTCGCGCGCATCAGGATCGTGGCCGCCTTCTTCCTTTTGATCTGGGGCGTGCTCTGGTGCCGCGCATGGTACGTGCAGATGATCGAAGGCCCGCGCCTGGCGCGCATGGCCACGCGCCAGCACATGACCACGGAACTGGTCAGCGGCCGGCGTGGGGACATCTATGACCGCAACGGTCTGGCCCTGGCCCGCAGCGTGGAATGTCGCTCGGTCTACGTCAAACCCAATGAAGTCGGCGACCCCCGCATCACCGCCGACTTTCTCTCCAAGGTGTTGAATCTGCCGGGAGATCAGGTGCTGCGCATGGTGTCCGACCCGGTGCGCCGTTTTGTGTGGGTGGCCCGCAAAATAGACGACGCCAGGGCCGAGAGCATACGCAAGGCCGCCCTGCCCGGCGTCGGGCTTTCCAAGGAATACGAGCGTTTTTATCCCTACAAGCATCTGGCCGGGCAACTTCTCGGCTTTGTCGGCATGGACGACAAGGGCCTGGAAGGCATAGAACGCTCGATGGAAGAACACCTCGGCGGCCAATCCAGCCGCCAGCTCGTGCAGCGCGACGCCACGGGCCGGCGTTTCTATCTGCAGAGCGACGATCAGGAAGCTCCGGGCGGCAGACCCCTGGCCCTGACCATAGACGTGCAGGTGCAGTTTTTTGTGGAAGAGGCTCTGGAGCGCGTGGTCAACGAATACAAGGCCAAGTGGGCGGGCTGCATCGTGGTGGACGTGCCCACGGGCGACGTGCTGGCCTGGGGCCACTATCCCTTCTTCAATCCCAACGCCCACCGCGAGTTCACTCCGGCCCAGTACCGCAACCGCCTGGCCCAGGATGCCATTGAGCCCGGGTCCACACTCAAACCCTTTGTTGTGGCCGCCGCCATCCAGGAAAAGATCATCAGCCGCGATACGGTCTTCAAGTGCGAAAACGGCAAGTGGGAAACAAAAACCATCACCATACGCGACACCAAGGGTTTCGACGAACTGCCCGTGCATAAAATCATACGCTATTCCAGCAATATCGGCGCGGGCAAGATCGGCATGGCCCTGGGCGCGAAAAAGTACCACCACTATCTTTCCCAACTCGGTTTCGGCAGCCACAGCCCCCTGCCCATTGCGGAGAGCAGGGGCATTCTGCGCAATCCCAGAGATTGGAGCGAGGCGGACATTATCTCCACCGCTTTCGGGCAGAGCATTTCCGTGACCGGCGTGCAGATGGTGCAGGCCTACCTTACACTGATCAACGGCGGCGCCTTCAAGCCCCTGCGCATGATCGCGGAGGCGGACAATGCGCCGCCCGCGCCGCCGCAGCGCATTTTTCAGGAAAAAACCTCCCGCGAGGTGCTCGCCATGCTGCGTGAGGTGGTGGAGGAAGACGGCACCGGCAAAAAAGCGCGCATCGAAGGCGTGCAGGTCGGCGGCAAAACGGGCACCGCCCAGAAGGCCGACAGACGCAGCCGCACGTACGGCGCGGCGCGCATGGCCTCCTTTATCGGCGTCGCGCCGATCAACAAACCCCGCTATCTGGTGCTGGTGATGGTGGATGAGCCGGTCACCAACCAATACGGCGGTCTGGTGGCGGCTCCGGTTTTTCAGGAAGTGGCCTCCCGCACCATGTCCTATCAGGGGTATTTTCCGGATACGAACTTCGCCGTCGGTCCTCCGAAACCTGAGCAAATTGCTCAGGAACTCTCCCGACTGGACAAAAAGACGGAAAAGAAAGACAAAAAAGCCCCTCTCGCCGGCAAGGCCGAACTGCGCAGGAACACCCTTACAGGCGCCGCCAAGGCGCAGGCCGAACCGCAGGGCAAACACCTGGTGCCGGACGTGGTGGGCAAATCCGTGCGTCTGGCCGTGGAGGCCTTTGCCCGCCGGGGCATCATGCCCGTCATCAAGGGCGAGGGGCAAACGGTGGTGCGTCAGAGCCCGGAAGCGGGCAGCGCCCTGCCGGCCGGAGAAAGCGACGCACAATGCGTGATCTGGCTTTCCTCAATATGATCGGGAGACGAGCATGACGAACAGCGCGACCGATATAAGCTTTGCCGAACTGCTGGACGAACTGCGCGCGGGCAGGCGCGAACTGCGTACGGATTCGCGCCTGGTGCGTCCCGGAGACATCTTTGCGACCCTGCGCGGCAGCAAAAGCGATGGAGCGGCCTTCATCCCCGCCGCTCTGGAAGCCGGGGCGGGCATCATCCTCTGCGAAGCCGGGGCCGCCGAGGCCGCGCGCGCGGGCTCGGCCCGCGCCGTTGTCTGCGACAACGCGCGCCGGGCCTTGAGCCGTCTTGCCCAGGCCCGCTTCAATACCGAAAACCTGCCCTTTCCGGTCATCGGCATCACGGGCACCAACGGCAAGACCACAATCGCCTTCATATTGGAGCATATTTTTGCCTCGCAGGGGAAAAAATGCGGCCTGCTCGGCACCGTGCGCTACAGTTGGCCGGGTTTTTCCCGGCCCGCCCCGCTGACCACGCCGGACAATCTCGAACTGCACCGCATGCTCGGCGCGATGCGTGAGGCCGGGGCACAGGCCGCGATCATGGAAGTGTCCTCCCACGCCCTGGTTCAGGACAGAATCGCCGGTGTGCGCTTCGCCGGGGCGATTTTCACCAATCTTACCCAGGATCATCTCGACTACCACGCGGACATGGAGAGCTATTACGCGGCCAAAGCCCGGCTTTTCCTTGAACTGCCCGACGCGGACAAGGCCTGCGCCGTGAACGCCGATGATCCGTACGGACGCCGCCTCCTCAAGGATTGTCCGCGGAGCATGGGATTCGGCACGGCGGAGGGCATGCCGGGCCGCAACTTCCTTTCCGGGCAGCTTCTTTCCGCCGGGCGGGACGGCCTGCGCCTGCGCATGAACCATTCCGGAACGGAATGGGAGCTGCGCTCCCCCCTGGTGGGCGCGCACAACGCCTCCAACCTTCTGGCGGCCCAAGCCCTCTGCCTGGGACTGGGCATGGTTCCGGCCGATCTTGCCTGCCTGGAGAATTTCGCCGGCGTGCCGGGCAGGCTGGAACGCATTGAAAATCCCAAAGGCCTGCACGCTTTTGTGGACTATGCCCACACGCCGGACGCTCTGATCAACGTGCTGCGCGCCCTGCGCGGCGCGGGTTTCGCCCGCCTGATCACGGTTTTCGGCTGCGGCGGGGACAGGGATCGCACCAAACGCCCGCTCATGGGCAAGGCCGTGGCGGAATATTCCGACATCGCGGTGCTCACTTCCGACAATCCCCGCACGGAACAACCCCTGGACATTATGGCCGACGTGCTGCCCGGCCTGGCCGGACTGGCCGGCCCGAACGGCGGACGCCTCATTCAGGAGCCGGATCGCCGCAAAGCCACGGAAATCGCCCTGAGCCTGCTCGGCCCCGAGGACGCCCTGCTTGTGGCCGGCAAGGGCCATGAAGATTACCAGATCATAGGCACCGAACGCCGCCCCTACAGCGATCAATCCACCATCCGGGAGTTGCTCGCGTGCGTTTAAGCTATGAAGCCGTCTGCCGCGCCCTGAGCGTGACGCCCGATCCCGCCTTTGCCGGAATGGAGATATGCGGCGCGGGCATGGACAGCCGCAAGATCGAGCCGGGACAGCTCTTTGTCTGCATCCCCGGCGCGCGGGTTGACGGGCACGCCTACGCGGGCGCGGCGATCACCTCCGGCGCGGCGGCCGTGCTGGCCGAACGCAGGCCGGATGATCTGCCCGCCGACGCGCCCTGCATCCTCGTGCCGGACAGCGTGGCCGCCCTGGGCACGCTGGCGGCCTTCGCCAGGGAAACGACCGGAGCCTTCGTGGTCGGCGTCACCGGCACCGCCGGCAAGACCACGGTCAAGGAAGTGCTGGCCCAGATGCTGGCCCTGCGCGGCCCCACGGCGAAAAATCCCATGAACCTCAACAACAATATCGGCCTGCCCCTGTCCATACTCAACGCGGAAGGCACGGAAGAATTCTGGGTGCTGGAAGCCGGTATCAGCAAGCCGCGCGACATGGACGAACTGGGCGCGATCCTGCGCCCCGATCTGGCCGTTATTCTCAACGCCGGCGCGGGCCACACCGAGGGCCTGGGCGCAAAAAAGACCGCGCATTACAAGGCCCGCCTGCTGCATTGGCTCTCGCCCGAAGGCCGGGGACTGGTGAGCGCCGATTATCCCGATCTGGTGCGCGAATGCCGCGATATGCGCCACAGCACCGTATTTTTCAGCGCGGACGGAAAGCAGGTGACCTATCGCGCCGCCTACAGCGGCGCGGCCGGCGGACGCGGCCTGTACCGCCTGTGGCTGGACGGCCTGCCGCTGGACGTGGAAACCCCGTTCCGGGGCCGCTACGGCGCGGAAAACACCATTGCCATCGCAGCGGCGGCCCACATGCTCGGTCTGACGCCGGAGGAAATCACACGGGGCTTCGCCGAGGCCCATCTGCCCGCCCAGCGCTTCGCCTACCGTCTTTGCGGCCCCTGGCTGCTCATCGACGACAGCTACAACGCCAATCCCCTTTCCTGCCGGCGCATGCTGGAAGCGGCCGTGGAAACCGCCCAGGGCAGCCCGCTGATCTGCGTTATGGGGGAAATGGGCGAACTCGGCGATCTGGCCGAGGAGGAACACGAAGCTCTCGGCCGCGCCCTGGCCTGCGCCCAGCCCAAGGTCGTGTTCTGGAAGGGCGGGCACGCGGAAGCGGTGCGCGCCGGCCTGGAGCGCGAACACTATTCCGGCGCGTTCATCCCGCTGTGCGGCGCGGAGGAGTTCGCGGCCCTGTTTGCAAACATGGATCTTTCCGGCGGCATCGTCCTTTTCAAGGGTTCCCGCTCCAATCGTCTGGAAGAACTTGTGAAGATCTTTGAGGATCGGGAGGCCGCCCGTGCTGTATAATCTGCTTGTTCCGCTCGCTTCCGAATGGACGGTTCTCAACGTCTTCCGTTACATCACCTTCCGTTCGGTCTGGGCGCTTTTGACGGCCCTGCTCATTTCCATCTTCATCGGACCGGCCTTCATCCGCGCCCTGCGCCGGCTCAAGTTCGGCCAACAGATCCACGAAGACGTCACCGCGCATCTTTCCAAGGCCGGCACCCCCACGATGGGCGGCCTGCTCATCGCTTTTTCCCTGACCATAAGTGTGCTGTTGTGGGCCGATCTGCGCAACCACTATGTATGGATAACCCTGCTGGTCTTCCTGGGTTTCGGCCTGGTGGGCTTTTTTGACGACTATCTCAAGATAGCGCGCACGCACAACAAGGGCCTCTCCCCCAGGGTGAAGCTGTTCGGTCAACTCTTGGTCGCGGGCGCGGGCATGGCGCTGCTGTTCCACGAACCGGCCTTTTCCACAAAGCTTTCCATTCCCTTTCTGAAGGACGTGGCCCCCGACCTGGGCTGGCTGTACATCCCCTTCGCGATGGTCGTCATGGTGGGTTCCTCCAACGGAGTCAACCTCACCGACGGCCTGGACGGCCTGGCCATAGGCCCGACCATCGTGGCGGGCGGGGTGTTCGCCGTCTTCATCTATGTTTCCGGGCACGCGCAGATCTCCTCCTACCTTCTGCTGCCCGCCCTGCCCGGCGTGGGCGAGGTCACGGTGTTCTGCGGGGCGCTGATCGGCGCGGGCCTGGGCTTTTTGTGGTTCAACGCCTATCCGGCGCAGATTTTCATGGGCGACGTCGGCTCGCTCAGCCTGGGCGGAGTGCTCGGTTTTCTGGCCGTGCTCTGCAAGCAGGAACTCGTGCTCATCCTGGCGGGCGGGCTTTTCGTGGCGGAAACGCTCTCCGTCATCCTCCAGGTGGGCTATTTCAAGTGGACGGGGGGCAAGCGCATCTTCCGCATGGCGCCCCTGCACCATCATTTTGAGCTCAAAGGCATTCCGGAGTCAAAAATCATCATCCGCTTCTGGATAACCTCGGCCCTGTTCGGGCTGATGGCTCTGTCCGTGCTGAAGCTGCGCTGAAGGAAGGTCTTATGAGAACGTACAGCGGCATACGGCCCGTGCGGGCGGGCGACAGAACGGCGGTAATCGGCGCGGGGCGTTCCGGCGTCGCGGCGGTGAAGCTGCTGCGCCGGCTGGGCGCCCTGGTACGCCTGCTGGAGCGCGACGAAGCGCGCGTGCCGGAAGACATGCGCCTGCTTGAGGCGCGCGGCGAAGTGGAAATCATCCACGGCGAACACGAGCCGCGCCATTTCGCGGATCTGGATTTTGTGGTCGCAAGCCCCGGCATCCCGGCGGCGAAGATACTTCCCCTGCTCCCGGCTTCTTCGGACAAGAAGCCGGAACTGCTGGCGGAAATGGAGCTGGCCTGGCGGCAGCTCCAGGGCGAGCCTGTGCTTGCCGTGAGTGGAACAAGCGGGAAAACCACCACGGCAAGCCTCGCCGCGGCCATGCTGCACAGGCAGGGATTGGACGTTTTTCTCGGCGGCAATATCGGCACCCCGCTTTCCGAATACGTGCTGGGCGGAAGAAAAGCCGACGCGCTGGTATTGGAGGTTTCGAGCTTCCAGTTGCAGCTCTGCTCCACCTTCCATCCCCGAGCGGCGGTGCTGCTGAACATTTCCGAAAACCACCTGGATTACCACGCGGACATGGCGGAGTACATCGAAGCCAAATTCCGCCTTTTCCGCCGGCAGGACGAAAGCGATCTGGCCGTGCTGGGCAAGGGGCTGGAGCCCCTGGTGGAACGCCTGGGTGTGAAGGCGCGCAAGGTCTATTTCGAGCCCTGCGGGCGTTTTCCGGTTTCGCGGCTTTTCGGCGCGCACAATCAGGCCAACATGGAGGCCGCCTGGCAGGCCTGCCGCCTGTTCGGCGTTACGGAACAGAAGGCGGCCGAAGCGGTCGCGGCCTTCACGCCCCTGCCCCACCGTCTGGAAACGGTGCGGGAAAAAGACGGCGTGCTGTTTGTGAACGATTCCAAATGCACCACGGTCACGGCGCTCAAAGTGGCGCTGGAGGCCTTTGACCGCCCCGTGCATCTGCTGGCCGGCGGCAAGTTCAAGGGCGGAGATCTGGCGGCTTTGGGCGACTTGGTGAGCGAACACGTGCGTTCGGTGGAGTTGTTCGGAGCCTGCCGCGAATATTTCGAACAGGCCTGGCAGGGTCGTGTGCCCATGAACTGGAGCCCCAGGCTCGAAGACGCCGTGCGCGCCGCCGCCGGACGGGCTCTGCCCGGCCAGGTGGTGCTGCTCGCGCCGGCTACGTCCAGCTTTGATCTCTACGTGAACTATGAGGAACGCGGCAACGACTTCAAACGCATAGCGGCGGCGCTGTAAGCGGGGGATGGAACGCGTGATGAGCATATTCAAGGCCAAAATCGCGCCGGCCGTATCGGGGCCGGCGTCCGGCGAGGAACACGCCCCCTTAGACTGGTGGCTGCTCACCATCGTGGTGGTGCTGCTCGGCATAGGCATGATCATGGTGCTCAGCGCCAGCGGCATCGTGGCCGAGAAAATGTACAACGACAAATACTTTTTCTTCAAAAAACAGGCTGTATTCGCCCTGCTCGGCGGCATCGCGCTCTGCTGCGCGGCGCTCATACCCCGTTCCTGGCTCTACCGCCTGCAATATCCCGCGCTGCTCACCACGCTCGTCCTGGTCTGCATCACTCTGACTCCGCTTTCTCCCACCATCAACGGCGCGAAGCGCTGGATCAGCTTCGGCGGGCTTTCGCTCCAGCCCATGGAATTCGTGAAGATCGCCGTGGCGCTGTACCTCGCCTACTTCATGAGCACCAAGCAGGAGCTGGTCAAAACCTTCAGCCGGGGCGTCATTCCGCCCTTTGCCGTTACCGGGGTTTTCTGCGCGCTGCTGCTCATGCAGCCCGACTTCGGCAGCGCCGTGGTGCTGGCGGGCATTCTGTTCTTCATGTGCCTGGCGGGCGGCACGCGCTTCATCTATCTGTTCATCTCCCTCGGCATGGCCGCGGCCGGCGCGCTGGCCCTGGTGCTCAATTCGGGCTATCGCGCGCGGCGCCTCACGGCCTTTCTCGATCCCTTCCAGGACGCGCACAATACCGGGTATCAGCTTGTGCAGTCGCTCTACGCCCTGGCCCTGGGCGGCTTTTCCGGCGCGGGCGTGGGCGCGGGCAAGCAGAAGATGTTCTACCTGCCCGAAGCGCACAACGACTTCATCATGGCCGTGCTGGGCGAGGAACTGGGCTTTATCGGCATTACCCTGGTCATGCTGCTCTTCGCCCTGCTCTTTTGGCGCTGCTACCGCATCATCATGGGGCAGAAGGATCTGCGCGACCGGCTCTCCGCCTTCGGCATCTCCCTGGTGCTCACCCTGGGCGCGGTGCTCAATCTGGCCGTGGTCATGGGCATGGCCCCCCCCAAGGGCGTTCCCATGCCTTTTTTAAGTTACGGCGGCAGTAATCTGCTGGCCACCCTGCTCTGCGTGGGGCTGATGCTCAACTTTTCCAGGACGGCGGAACGATGGAACGGGTCATCCTGACCACGGGCGGCACCGGCGGGCACATCTTTCCCGCCCTGGCCGTTGCTGAAGAGCTGCGACTGCGCTTCCCGGATATAGATCCGCTCTTTGTCGGCTCCGAATACGGGCCGGAACGCGCGCTCTGCGAACGGGCCGGATTGGCCTTCGCCGGGCTGCCCGTGCGCGGCTTCTGGGGCCGGGGATTGAAGGCCCTGGGCGCGGCGGCGGGCATGGCGCGGGGACTGGCGCAGGCCTTTTCGCTTTTGCGCCGCGTGCAGCCCGAGGTCGTGATCGGCTTCGGAGGCTACGCGGCCTTTGCCGTGATGTTCGCGGCCAAACTGCTGCGCATCCCCACGGCCGTGCACGAGCAGAACGCCCTGGCCGGGGTAAGCAACCGCGTGCTGGGCCGCTTTGCGGACAAAATTTTCTGCTCCCTGCCCGACACGCGGGGCTTCGGCAAACGCTCCATCCTGCTGACGGGCAATCCCGTGCGCCGGGCGGTGATCGAAGCCGGCAACAACGCCCGCCGGGGCGAAGGCAAACGCCTGCTGATCATGGGCGGCAGCCAGGGGGCCAGAGCCTTGAATGCGCTTGCCGTGAACGCGCTGCCGCGCTTTCGGGATGCGGGGCTTGAAATTCTGCACCAGACGGGCGAAACGACATGCGAAACCGTGCGTGCCGCCTATGCGGCCGCCGGCGTGGAAGCGCGGGTGGAACCCTTTATCCGCGACATGGGAGCGGCCTACGCCTGGGCGGATCTGGCCCTGTGCCGCTCCGGGGCCACCACGCTGGCCGAACTGGCGGCCTGCGGGCTGCCGGCGGTGTTCGTGCCCTTTCCGCACGCCACGCACAACCACCAGAGCAGGAACGCGGCCCTGGTCGCCGCGCGGGGCGCGGCCCTGGTGGTGGAGGAACGGGATCTCGGCGCAACGGACGCCCCCGGCCTGATACTCGAACTGCTGGAAAACAAGGAACGTCTGAACGACATGGCGCGGGCCGCCAAAGCGCTCGCCCGCCCCGAAGCCGCCGCGCTGGTGGTGGAGGAACTGGAAAAACTGGTGACGGAACACAGGCATGCACACTAAAATACGCAAGATCCATATGACGGGCATAGGCGGGGCCGGCATGAGCGGTATAGCCGAAGTGCTGCTCAACCTCGGCTATGAGGTTCACGGCTCCGACCTGAGCGCCTCGACGGTCGTAACCCGCCTGCGGGAACTCGGCGCGCGCGTTTCCATAGGCCACGCGGCCGAAAACGTGACCGACGCCGAAGTGCTGGTCAAATCCACGGCCGTGGGCGAGGACAACCCCGAAGTTCAGGCCGCGCGGCAAAAGAACATTCCCATTATCCCCCGCGCGGAAATGCTGGCCGAGCTTATGCGCCTGCGCCAGGGCATCGCCATTGCCGGCACGCACGGCAAAACCACCACCACTTCGCTGACCGCAGCCGTGTTCGAGGCGGCCGGGGAGGATCCCACGGTCATTATCGGCGGGCGCATCAACGCTTACGGGGCCAACGCCCATCTGGGGAAGGGCCGCTATCTCATCGCCGAGGCGGACGAATCGGACGGCTCCTTCCTCTGTCTTTCGCCCATCATCAACGTGGTGACCAACGTGGATCGGGATCACGTGGATTTTTATCCCACACAGGAAGCCATTGACGAGGCGTTCGTCACCTTTATGAACAAGGTGCCCTTTTACGGCGTCAACGTGGTCTGCGGGGACGATCCCGGCGTGCAACGCCTTCTGCCCCGCATCAAGCGCCCGGTGATCAGCTACGGTTTCGGCGACCACAACCGCATCCGGGCCGAACTGCTCGATTCCGGCGCGCGCACCCGCTTTGAGGTAACGGTGCGCGGCAAAAGCCTGGGCACGGCGGAACTGGCCCATCCGGGCAACCACAATGTGCTCAACGCGCTGGCGGCCATAGGCGTGGCCCTGGAAGCGGGCATCGAGCCGGCCCGTTGTCTGGAGGGCCTGGCGAACTTTAAGGGCGTGGGCCGCAGGTTCGAATGGAAAGGAGAGCGGGACGGCGTGGCCGTGGTCGACGACTACGGGCACCATCCGGCGGAAATCATGGCCACCCTGGACACGGCGCGCCGGGTGTTTCCGGACCGCCGGCTGATCGTGGTGTTCCAGCCCCACCGTTTTACCCGCACCCAGGCGCTGTTCGGGGAGTTCTGCAAATCTTTCGAACAGGCGGACAAACTGTTGCTGTTGGAAATCTATCCGGCCTCGGAAAAACCCATTCCCGGCGTGAGCGGGCAAAGCCTGGCCCAGGGCATACGCCAGATTTCCAATACCAACGTGGAATACTACCCGGACTTTCCCGCGGTGCACGAAACCCTGCGCCGCGAACTGAAAAACGGCGACCTGCTGCTCACCCTGGGGGCCGGTTCCGTCACGACCATAGGCCCCAACTATCTTGCCGGATAACGTATGCTTCAGGTGACTCCCTCCCCTTCCCTGCGCGAACTGACCACCCTGAGACTGGGCGGCCGGGCGTTGGCGGAGATCCGCTTCGATGCCGAAGCGGATACGGAGGAACTGGCGCGCCGCCTCGGCGAACTGGGCGGCCGGCCCTGCGCGCTGGGCGCGGGCAGCAATATCCTGGCCGAGGACGGCGAACTGCCGCTGGTGCTGGTGCGGCCACAGTGTGAGTCGGAACTGCTTGTGATTGAAGAGAAAAAAAATGCGGTCACCGTGCGGGCCGGGGCGGGCCTGCCTCTGCCCCGCCTGCTGGGCCGCTGCGCCGCCTGGGGACTTTCCGGTCTGGAGGGGCTGGCGGGCATTCCCGGCACGGTGGGAGGGGCCGTGGCCATGAACGCCGGTTCCTTCGGCTGCGAGACCGGACGTGTTCTATGCGGACTGCGTATTTGGACGCCGGAAAGAGGCGTGGAAGAGCTGTATCCGGGACAATGGAATTTTGCGTATCGATTATTCGTACTTACGCGAAAGGCTGTTTTCTTTCTCATACTTTCTGCAAGCTTCTGCTTGACGAGAGCTTCGAGCAATGGCATCAGAGAGACCATGCGTCTCAACTATTTCAAGAAAAAATCTACACAGCCCCTGACGGCCTGGAGCGCGGGCTGCGCCTTTAAAAATCCCCCCGGCGGCCAGGCGGCGGGTAAGTTGTTGGACGACGCGGGTTTTAAAGGCAAACGCCTGGGGGGCATGGCCTTTTCCCCTCTGCATGCCAATTTTTTGATAAACGAGGGAACAGGAAGTTCCGCCGCGGCTTTCGACCTGCTGGCCGAAGCCCGCGAAACGGTGCTGCGCAAAAACGGCATAGAGCTTGAGACGGAAATACGGGTGCTCTCATGTCGCTGCGACTGAGAAAAGACAAGCGCCCCGCGCGCAATGTCCACATCACGCCCAAAACGCCCCGCGCCCCGAAACAGCGCAGGCGTTTTCCCCTGCCTTCGCTGGAAAAGCTGAAGGGCACCTCGCTTATCGCCCTGATCGGAGCTGTGGGCGCCGGGCTGCTTGCGGGTCTGGCGCTGGGTTCGCTGCACTTGTACCGCTATGCGGTGAGCAGCCCCTTTTTCGCCGTCAAAAACGTGGACATCAGCGGCAACGTGCGCCTTTCGCGCGATGCCGTGCTGGATCTGACCGGCATACAGATCGGCGACAACAGCCTGGCCGTGAGCATCGCGGGCATGGAGCGGGCCGTAAGCCGCAGCCCCTGGGTGGAGGAAGTCGCCGTCAAGCGCATTTTGCCGGATCGTTTCAACATCCGCGTGCGGGAACGCACTCCCTGGTTCTGGGTGCGGCACGACGGGCTTTTGTACTATTCCGATGAACAGGGAAGGCCCATTGCACCGGTGGAATCCGCCGGCTTCGTCTCCCTGCCTTCATTGGAAGTGGCGAACGGCGCGGAAGACCTTGTACCCAGGCTCAAACGCTTTGTTGCGGATCTCAAGGGCAACAGCCTGCCGGTGGAATACGGCGCCGTTTCGTGGATACGCCTGAGCCCCGGCAAGGGTGTGGAACTGTATTTGGAAAACCGCGGCATTCATCTTTCCGTTGCGCCGGACGACTGGCACGCCAACCTGAACCATATTGGGGTGGTGCTCAGCGATCTCGCGCGGCGCAATGAATTGCCGCTGGTGCAGGAAGTGCGCGCCGCCGACGGCAACGTATGGGTAGTGCGCAAGATGTAGCGGCGCGGGCGGAAAAATCGCCCCTGTTTTGGTGCAAGGCACCGGGAGCAATCCATGAGCAAATCCGATCTGATTGTCGGTCTTGATATAGGCACCACCAAAATCTGCGCTGTGGTCGGGGAACTGAGCCCCGGCGGGCTGGTGGAGGTGGTGGGCATAGGCACCAGCCCTTCCACCGGTTTGCGCAAGGGCGTGGTGGTCAACATCGACCAGACCGTGCAGTCGATCAAAAAAACCCTGGAAGAAGCCGAACTCATGGCCGGCTGCCAGATCCGCTCCGTTTACGTGGGCATAGCCGGCAGCCACATCAAGGGCTTCAACAGCCACGGGGTCATCGCCGTCAAGGGCGGCGAAGTGACGCAGCGCGACGTCGATCGCGCGCTTGACGCGGCCAAGGCGGTGGCCATCCCGGCCGATCGCGAAGTCATCCACATCCTGCCCCAGGAATACGTGGTGGACAGCCAGCGGGGCATCGTCGATCCCCTGGGCATGGCCGCCGTGCGCCTGGAAGTGCGGGTGCATATCGTTACCGGCGCGGTTTCCTCGGCGCAGAACATTATCCGCTCCTGCCACCGCAGCGGCCTGGAGGTGGCCGACATCGCCCTGGAATCCTTCGCCTCCTCCAAAGCCGTGCTGACGGAGGAAGAACGCGAAATAGGCGTGGCCCTTGTCGATCTGGGCGGCGGCACCACCGACATCGCCGTGTTCGCCAACGACTCGATCAAGCACACGGGCGTACTGGCTCTGGGCGGACAAAATCTGACCAACGACATCGCCTTCGGCCTGCGTACCCCCATGAGCGCGGCCGAGAAAATCAAACTCAAGTACGGCTGCTCCCTGACGGACATGGTGCGCTCCGACGAATTCATCGAAGTGCCCAGCGTGGGCGGGCGCGAACCGCGCCGTCTCTCCCGCCAGATGCTTGCCGAAATCTGCGAGCCGCGCATGGAGGAGATCCTCTTCCTGGTCGAACAGGAACTCACCCACTCCGGCCTGAAAGACATGGTGGGCGCCGGCGTGGTGCTTACGGGCGGCACGGCGCTCATCGAAGGCTGCCAGGAACTGGCCGAGCAGATCTTCAACCTGCCCACCCGCATCGGGCACCCCCTGCGCATAGGCGGCCTCAAGGACGTGGTGGACAGCCCCAAATACGCCACCGCCGTAGGCCTGCTGCGCTACGGAGCGGAAAAGGAAGCCTTGGGCCAGAAAAAATTCACGCCTTCGGGCGACAGCGGAATGTTCGACAATATTCTGAAAAAAATGAAAAAATGGTTTTCCGACATCTCATAGAGCATTTTACCTGAGAAGTATCAAATGCTCTGCCGGCGAAGAGCGCCGGAACGGGCATTTCAGCGTCGCTCCGCTGCAGAGCAGAGCAAAATTTCAAAACGGCCGGCATGCATGCAATGCGCCCCGCTGCCGGGAAGCGGGACGCGGAACGAGAAGGAAGGAGCAGCATATGGACTTTGACAGCATCGAATATCCTGCGGCATTGGCCAGTTCGGCCCGAATCAAGGTCGTGGGCGTCGGCGGCGGCGGCGGCAACGCTGTGCAGAACATGATCGATTCAGGCCTGCGCGGCGTGCACTTCATCTGCGCCAACACCGATATGCAGGCGCTGGGACGCAGCACGGCTCCGGTGAAAATCCAGCTCGGCGAACGCCTCACCAAGGGCCTGGGCGCGGGCGCGAACCCGCAGATAGGACGCGACGCGGCTCTGGAAAGCGTGTCTTCCGTCAAAGAGGCCCTGGCCGAAGCCGACATGGTTTTCATCACAGCCGGCATGGGCGGCGGCACCGGCACGGGCGCGGCCCCCATCATCGCCCAAACAGCCAAGGAAATGGGCGCGCTGACCGTGGGCGTGGTGACGAAACCCTTCAGCTTTGAAGGCGCAAAACGCAAGGCCGCCGCGGAAAACGGCATTTCCGAGTTTCGCCAGCACGTGGATTGCCTGATTACCATCCCCAACGACAGGCTGCTCACCTTTGCTCCCAAAAAAGCCCCCTTCGCCGAAATGCTGAAAAAGGCGAACGACATTCTGCACTGCGCGGTCAAGGGCATCTCCGACGTGATTATGGTGGAAGGGCTGCTCAACCTCGATTTTGCCGACGTGCGCACCGTGATGAGCGAATCGGGCCTCGCGCTCATGGGCACGGGCGTGGCTTCCGGCGAAAACCGCGCCCGCGAGGCCGCCATGCGCGCCATAACCAGCCCCCTGCTCGAAGACGTCTCCATCGACGGCGCCAGGGCCGTGCTCTACAACATCACCGCCGGCTACGACATCACCGGGGACGAAATCCAGGAAATCGGCACCACGATCCAGGATGCCGTCCACCCCGACGCCAACGTGATCTTCGGCATGGTGTACGATGAAACCGCCGGCGAGGAACTGCGCATCACCGTCATCGCCACGGGTATCGACGCCGCGCCCAAGCTGCACGCAGCCCAGAATACGAGCGGCAACGTCGTTTCCTTCAACAAGCATCAGCCGGGCCGCGACCACGCCCCGCAGATGCCCCAGCAACAGCCGCAACAGCCGCACGCCGCCCCTTCGTTCCAGACCGCCGCGAACCGCCGCAGCATGGTGGCCCAGTGGTGCGACGAAAAGAGCGATCTGCCCCCGTTCGAACGCAGAAAAAAGGCGCTCGGCCAGTTGCATGCCGCCCACAGCTACGCGCCCGGCGAAGAAGACTTCATGTATGATGAGGATGAATTCGAAATGCCGGCCTTCATCCGCCGCCAGGTGGATTAAAACACGCGACGCGGGCGGCCGTTCACTGCCTCCCGCATCGCGGTGACGGAGCCGTCCCCTTCCCGGCGGGCTTCCGTCCGCTGCCGTCCAGGCCGCAACCGCTCAATTCATGCTCCCTCCTCCAGAAAGCGTCGGAACCGCGGGTTCCGGCGCTTTCTTTTTACGGAATCCGATGCTCTGCGCGCCGGCTCACCGCAAGCCGCCCGATCGCTACCCGGCGTCTGCACACTGCGTGACGGGGATCGAAGTCCCGCTGATGCTGTGACCGGGACTTCGTGTAGCAACTAACAAAAATCTTGTATATTCCTCAAGGCTGAGATATTTATATTCTGTTGTGTATGTGTTTCATCTTTGTTGCATGTGTATGAAAAACGAATGTGTCGACTTTATCCTCGTTATAGCGCCTATATCATCGTAAGGAGGTATGTTTTCTGAAGCATGCGGAACGCGCATGCAACCGCGTTCTCTCATGAGGACCCGGTAATGGATGCTGAAACTCTTGGGTTTGAATGTTATGAATTCGATATATAATATACGATATAACTATGGAGGATCCTATGGACGACTTTTTAAAGGAAGCACTGGAGATTGTGAAAGCCCAGGCAGGCGTGCGCCCCATGACGGAAGAAGAGATCACCGCGCTTATGCTGAGCCTGTCACGTAATATCCGCGCGATTTCAGACAGCGGCGAAACCCCGCCCGAAACGGGGAGCCCGGAACTGCCCGCCGACAGCCGCAAGGCCATCAAGGAAAAATCCGTCACCTGCCTTGAATGCGGCAAATCGTTCAAGATTCTTACGCGCCGCCACCTGAGCGGGCACGGCCTCGACGCCGCCGCCTACCGGGAAAAATGGGGGTACAAGAAAGACACGCCGCTGGTATGCAAGGCGCTTCAGCGTGACCGCCGCAAAAAGATGAAGGACATGAAGTTGTGGGAAAAACGCCGCAAGGTCTGAAGTCCGCCTGATGCAGAACACCACGCGGCGCCTTGACCTACGCTGGGGCAAAGGTGCCGCGTGTTTACGTATTACACTTCCCCCCGCTCTATGCGCGCGAACGCATTGTGGTTGTGGATGGATTCATGGCTCTCCACTTCCGCCACAAAACCCGCCACCTGCGGATGTTGCGAAAGCTCCTGCGCGACCGCGCGCACCACGTCCTCCACAAAGGTCGGCGCGGCAAAGGCCCGTTCGGTCACGTATTTCTCATCCTCGCGTTTGAGAATGGTATAGACCGGGGATGAGGCGGCCCGCTCCGCAATCTCGATGAATTCCTCCAACCAGGAAAAGCCGCGCATCTTCAGGCGCATACGCACCATGGCCCGCTGGCTGTGCGCCCCTTCTCGGCTGATGGCCTTGGAACAGGGGCAGACCGTCATAACGGGCACGTCCAATTCCAGAATGAAGGAGGCTCTGTCCTCCTCGTTCAGTTCCCCTGTCAGCCGGCAGTGATAGCACATCGGCCCCTCGCCGCCCGAAACCGGCGCGGCCTTACGCACGAAATACGGAAAACGGAACAGCACATACGCCCGCCGCGCCTCCAGGCGCGCCTTCACGTCATCCAGCAGGCGCTTGACCGAGCGATAGTTCACTTCCTCGCCCCAGTTCTCCAGCGCCTCCACAAAGCGGCTCATGTGCGTGCCCTTAAAGGAGGAAGGAAGCTCCACCCCCATGTCCACCTCGGCCACGGTGTGCTGTCGGCCTTGGGCGCGGTCGCGCACCACCAGCGGCAATTCCAGACTGCGTATGCCTACGCGGTCCACGCTCAACGGCACCTCGGCCGGGCGTTTTTGAACGTCTTCCATGCAAATCTCCACTTGGAGAATTCGTTTGCGATTGTTGCCCACAGGGGGCAAAGCCCGCCCGCGCCGTTCCGCGCTACACCAGTCCCTTGCCGGTGCCGCTCAAGGAAAAGCTGCCGTGCTTCACCCCGCGCACCGCGCGCAGTTTGTCCGCCAGGGAGCGCACGCGGCGCGGCTCGCCCTTCAATATAAGCACTTCCAGGCAGTTGTGATGATCCAGATGCACGTGCAGCGTGGCGATGATGATGTCGTGATCGTCGTGCTGCAGGGCGGTAAGTTTTTTCGGCAAATCGCTCTTGTGGTGGTCGTAGACCAGGGAAAGCGTGCCCGCGCACTCCTCGCCCTGCTCCCAGCTCTCTTCGACCAGACGCGCGCGGATAAGGTCGCGTATGGCCTCGGAACGGTTGTCATAGCCCCGTTCGGCGCACAGGGCGTCAAACGGCTCCAGCAGATCCGCATCCAACGACACTCCGAAACGCACCGTCCGTCCCATGCAGGCTCCCGTCCAAGGTATGCGTTGCGCGCGAAGCATGGTTTGAGCTTGCGCCGCCGTTATTGCCGGGGCACAGCGCGCGTGTTCCCCGCATTATTCCGTCAGTTCCCATATCCGCACCGTCACCGGCACGGCCTGGGCATAGAGCGCCTCCACCTTCCGTTCGTACACGCAGCGGCCGAACCGGCCCCTGTCGAGCAGCGCCTTGCGGAAGGCATCGTACACGCTTCGGCAGGGTTCCGCCACCCAGGCACGTCCGCCCGGCTTGAGCGCGTAGTCGAGAAAATCCAGCACCGGCTTGGCAAAGCGGCTCTCATACATGATGTCGCCCCCCCAGACGAAGTCGGCGCAACGCGGCGCAAGCGCCGGGATTCGCCAGTCCATCGCCGTCCACAGGGGCGAAGCCACCTTGTTGATGCGCGCGTTTTCCCGCGCCCAGCGCAGGGCCTGCGGCTCATAGTCCATCGCCAGCACCTTCGCGCCCAGCCACTGTGCCGCCAGGGCGGTCAGGCCCAGCCCGCAGCCCAAATCCACGCATATCCTGCCGGCAATGTCTTTGCGCATCGTGAAAAGCCAGTCGCACAAGGCCACGGAAGAAGGCCACAACTCCACCCAATAAGGCAGGCGTTCGTCCTCGTCCATCTCCCCTTCGCCTATGCCGGCCCAAAGGGCTTCCAGATCCCCGGCGCGCGCCAGCCGCCAGTCCCGCCCGCAGGTATGGATGTTGATGATGTTGCGTGTCTTCATGGAATTTGAGGGGGCCGGAGCCCCCTCGACAGAGAATCAGAACACGAGCCAGGACAGGACCGCGAACGAAGGCACAAGGATGCCGCACGACCAGGCCATGTACCCGAAGAAGCTGGGCATGGCCACGCCCTGGTCCTCGGCAATGGAGCGCACCATGAAGTTGGGAGCGTTGCCGATATAGGTGTTCGCGCCCATGAACACGGCCCCGGCCGAAATGGCCACCAGGGTTTGGGACATGGTGGTCATCAGCACCTGAGCGTCGCCGCCGGCGGTGTTGAAAAAGACCAGATAGGTCGGCGCGTTGTCGAGAAAGCTCGACAAGGCCCCGGTAAGCCAGAAATACATGACGTTGACGGGTTGCCCGTCTTGGGAGACCAGATTGATCAGGGGCGCGAGCGCGCCCTTTGTTCCGGCCTTGAGAATGGCAATGGCCGGGATCATGCTGAGGAAGATGCCGAGGAAAAGTTTCGCCACTTCCTCTATGGGCGCCCAGGAAAAGCCGTTTTTTTCCCGGCAGTTCCAGTCGGTGAGCTTGAGCGAGAGCCAGGCGATGCACAGCAGAATAAGATCGCGCGCCATGCTGGGCCATTCCAGTTCAATGCCGTAAATCGTCAGGGGCGCGATATCCGGATGCCAGAGCCCGGACATGAGCACCGCGCCCACTACGCCTGCGAGCAGAAACAGGTTGACCTTGCCTTCCAGGCCAAGGCGTTCGCCGGAAACGTCTTGCTCCGGCACGGGACGCCCCTCTTTGCCGAAGAGCACGGTATCGACGACGAAATACAGGGCGAGCAGGAAGAGCGAGAGCACAGCGGTTTTCACAAGCAGATGGGTGGTCGTCCAGAAGAAGGAAACGCCCTTGAGAAAACCCAGAAAGAGCGGCGGATCGCCCAACGGAGTGAGGGATCCCCCGATGTTGGCGACCAGAAAGATGAAAAAGACCACGGAATGCACCTTGTACCTGCGGTGCGCGTTGGCGCGCAGCAACGGACGGATGAGCAGCATGGCCGCCCCGGTGGTGCCCATCCAACTGGCAAGCAGGGTGCCCACGGCCAGAATACCGGTGTTCACGGCCGGGGTTCCCACAAGAGAACCGGTGAGGCGCACGCCGCCCGCCACGGTGAAGAGAGCGAAGAGCAGGATAAGAAAGGGAACATATTCCAGCAACATGGTGTGCAGAAGTTCATACAGCGTCACCTGCCCGCCGAAGACAAAAAAGCAGGGCACAAGAAAGGCCAACCCCCAGAATACGGCAATTTTCCCGTAATGGTAATGCCAGATATGGGGCAGCATAAGCGGCATGACCGCGATGGACAGCAGCATGCAGGCGAAGGGAACCGCCCAGAGGCCGGAAAGTTCCGCGCCGGGCAGGGTGGGATGTCCGGCCCCGGCGGCCCAGGCCGAGCCGGAAAGGAAGCACAGGCAGCAAATGACCGACAAAAGAAGCGGAACCGGACGCGTGAACATGAGCACTCCTTTGTGAACGGGGTGCCGTCTCCGGAACATTGCGCGAGACGGGCACGAAAAGACGAAATTGCGGGCTGACAAAGTACAAAAAGAAAGATAGCGTGTCTGCCGACAATAGCGTCGGCAAAGCGTCTTGGCAAGACGACTGAAGGCATTTTGGAGATTATGGGCAGAACCGTCACTCCCGAACGCAGAGCCCGCATAGAACGGGTGCTGGCGCAGCGCCAGAAGGATCTCACGCTGGTGCTGTCGAATATTCACGATCCGCACAATGTTTCCGCAGTGTACCGCAGTTGCGACGCCTTCGGCGTGGCCGAGGTGCATTTGTACTATACGGATACGCCCTTCCCCGCCCTGGGGCGCAAAAGCTCGGCCTCGGCCCGCAAATGGGTGGAGAGCGTGCGGCACAGGACGCTTGACGGGCTGATCGACACATTGCGGGCGCGCGGCATGCAGATCGCGGCAACGCACTGCGGCGGAGCGGCCCGGCCTCCGGCGGACTGGGATTTTACCCGGCCCACGGCCGTCATTCTCGGCAACGAGCACAAGGGGGTGGACGAAGAACTGGCCGCCCGGGCCGACGGCGCGCTGTACATTCCCATGTACGGCATGATCAGAAGCTTCAACGTCTCGGTGGCCGCCGCGGTGATCCTGGCCGAGGCCTCCCGGCAGCGCCTCGCGGCGGGCATGTATGAACGCTGCGGCTGGACGCCGGAGGAATACGAGGCAAGGCTGGAAACATGGTTGAGTAAATAATTCTACTTCTTTACTTTCGCTACGATCTTCTTCTCAAAATTCTTCCCGTTCCAGACATAGCGCAGGTCGTTGTCCACAGGCACATGCGCCATGCCCCGTTCGTTCCAGAACACGGCACGGGCTTTCAGGCCCTGCGCATCCACGCAGAAAAAAATCGAAGCCTGAACATCCTTGGGCATTTTGTTGCCCTTGGCGAAAAAGTCCGTCACCGGCGGTTCCGGGGGCGTGTCGGCCGGGGAGAAGAACGCTTCGCGCACATGCCAGAGTTCCAGCGAGCACACGTCGTCGCTGTTCGCGCCTATGATCGCGAGCGACGAACCGTTCCGCTCGCGGTACACATGCAAAAAGACCCGCGTATCGCCGAAAGGCAGCGAAACCAGTTCCAGATCGTCCTGTCCGGGCGGCAGCAGAATCCAGAAAGCGCTTTGCCCGTACGAGAGCAGGCGTTCTTTTTCGTCTTCGCTCAGGCCTTCCAGGGTGTTTTCGAAAATCGTGGAGGGCAGCGCGCGAAAAATCTCCAGGGCCGAAACTCCCTCCTCCGCCGGGTGCGCGTCCGCTCCCGGCTTCGCGCCCGCAGCCGGGACGACAACCCACAGTGCGGCATAAAAAGCAAATAAAAGCGGCATAATAAAAGAACGGGCATGCATGGCTGCAACTCCTGCGAACATCCGGCATCCGAAGCAGTACAGGACGCCGCGCGCATTTTTTTCATTATATAACAACATGGCATCATTATGCAATTATTTCCCGATCCGCGAAAACGCTGTTTTTTCCCGCTCCGGCCTCGGGAGCTTCACGTTCTGAAGGATTGACTTTTTGTATCGTTTAAAGTATATACTAAGCATCATTACAAAAAAGCACGCATGGTGCAAGAAAGGAGAAATGTAATGAAACGCACACTGCAATACTTTGTCATTATTTCAGCATTGTTACTGCCTGTCGCAGCCTCGGCAGAAGTGTACGGGGTGTATATCGCCCCCAAATTCCTGCTGGGCATTCAGGACAGCGGCACGATTTCCAAATCCAACACGGATCTCCCCTTTGAGCAGTTCAGCCAGGCCACGTTCGGCGGCGCACTGGCAGTGGGATACAACTTCGCGCCCAAGTTCAACATCCCCATCAGGGCGGAAATCGAATACGCCCTGCGCAGCGGCGGCAACAATGAAAAGTCGCGCGGCTACATGAACCTCGGCCTGCCCGCTGAAGACAAAAGCAAGTATTACAGCAATATTTCCACGCTCTTCTTCAACGCCTATTTCGACATCGACACCGGCACCGCGTTCACGCCGTACGTCGGCGGCGGGCTCGGCGTATCCTTCAACTATACCGACGTTACCGGGCGCGTCACCGTGCCCGGCGCGGTAATCACCTCCGGCCAGAGCCAGTATGACACCTGCTTCGCCTGGAACGTGGGCGCGGGCGTGGCTTACACCTTCACCGAAAACATCGCGGCCGACGTCGGTTACCGCTTCATCGGCGCGGGCTACCGCGAAGTGGGCTTCGGGGACGCCAAAATCGAATCCAGCCCGTACATCAACGAATTCTATGCGGGTCTGCGCCTTACTTTCTAGAACATGCCGAACCCGCTCTGATCCCGCCTGAAAGAAGGCCCGCGCGAAGTTTCAACTCCGCGCGGGCCTTTCCGTTGCGCGCCGTCTGTTCAGCTGACCGTGAACGACAGCATCATCCCCGTATCCTCGTGCTCCAGAATATGGCAATGCGCCATGTAGGCGCGCTCCGCGGGCGCGGAATGATCAAAGCGCACCAGCACTTCACTGACCCTGCCCTCGACCCGCACGATATCCTTGAAGGCGCTGCGGTGCGCCGACGGGGGCGCGCCGTTTTCCGAAAGGATGCGAAAGCGCGTGCCGTGAATATGAAAGGGGTGCAGCATCATGTCTCCCTCGCCGGAGATGACCCAGCGCTCGTACTGCCCCTTTTTGACGTTGAAAGCGTGCCTCCCCAACGAAAATGCCCTGCCGTTGATGCGGTTGGCGCGCCACAAATCATAGGTGCCGGAAGCGGGCGCGCCGCCGTGCCCCATATCGCCGCGCATCTGTCCCCGCATGCCGTCGCCGTGCCCCATCCCTCCGCCGTGCTGCATGCCGCCGCCCATGCCCCCCATGTTTCCATGCATGTCCATGCCCTGCATGGCTCGGGAGCCGTAACGCCGCATCAATTCCATCATTCCCTCGCGATCGAGCCGGGGATCCATGGAAAGCTGCAACCTGCGCATCGGCATTCCCTCCAGCCTGGGCAGGGGCGGCAGGGAAACGAGTTCCCGGGGCAGGGTCAGACTGCCTTCTTCCCGCGAGGGCTGAATGCGCAGCACCGGCAGGGGCATGTCAAAGGGCGGCAGCCCCATGCCCATCTGGCGAACCGGCAAGCTCACCAAATCAAAGGGCTTGTCCCGAACTTCTATAAGCACCTCGCAGCGTTCGCCGACAAGCAGGGTCAGTTCCGCCGCATATACGGGTTCGGGAAGAAAACCTCCGTCGCCCGCGATGATGTGCATGCCGCGTCCGTCGCTCACAGCCAGCTGCAACGTGCGCGCGTTGCAGCCGTTGAGCAGACGCAGGCGCAGAAAACCGCGCGGAGCGACGTGCTGCGGATAGACGACGCCGTTGGCAAGCATGATATCCCCGAACCAGCCCACGGCGGCGCTCATGGAATCCACGGCGTAGTCGATCTGATCGGCCGCGTTCAGACGCTTGTCCTGAAGGATGAGCGGCACATCGTCCACACCCGGCTTTCGGGGCAGGGGCAGGCGCAGGCCGGCCTCATCCTCGATCAGAATAAGGCCCGCCAGGCCCAGAGCCGTCTGCCGGCCGGTCTTCATATGGGGGTGGGGATGGTACCAACAGGTCGCGGCGGGCTGCGCCGTGACAAATTCCGCGGTCAGGGACGCCCCCGGAGCAATGAGCGCCTGCGGTCCGCCGTCGGCCGTGCCCGGAATTTCCAGGCCGTGCCAGTGCACCGTGGTATCTTCGGGCAGGGAGTTTGACACTTCGATCCGCACGGGCTGCCCCTGCCGCAGCAGAAGCGTCGGCCCCAGCAGGGGACCGTTGAAGCCCCAGGTCGTTGTCGGTGCGGCGCGCCAACGGCTCTGCCCCTGCCCGACGCGCAGGCGGATGTATCCGTCCGCGTCCGGTTTCAACAGGGGAGGTATGGGCAGGGAGGGAGAAGAAGCGGCAAAGGCGAGAAGGCCCGGAGGGAGAAGGCCGGCTGCGGCCAGCGCGCCGGCGAATTTCATAAAATCGCGACGGTACATGGAAACCTCTCTTTTTTATCAGGCTCCTATGTCGCGTATACCTCCTCTTATGGAAAAAAGCATCATGCTCCGCAACATTTCTTGTATTTTTTGCCGCTGCCGCAGGGGCAGGGATCGTTGCGCCCGTGCTTGGGCTCCGCCCGCGCCTGCGCAGGCTGCGCCTTGGCCGGGGCGTTTGAGTCGGAATAGGACAGGCCGGCGGTTTCGTCCTTGTGGGTAAAATCCTCTTCTTCCGTCTCTTCCCGGCGAATGCGCACGCGGGTAAGCGCCTTGAAGGCGCTTTCGCGTATGCGGTCGAGCAGTTCGCGGAAGAGTTCGAAGCCTTCGCGTTTGTATTCCAGCTTGGGGTCCTTCTGTCCGTAGCCGCGCAGACCGATGCCGTCGCGCAGATGATCCATGTTGCGCAGATGTTCCTTCCAGCAGCGGTCGAGTTCTTCCAGCAGGAAATAGCGCAGGATGTCCTTGTAGATATCGTCGGCCTCGGCCTTCAGTTCCTCAAAAATACGCAGCACCAGAGCACGGGCGGCGTCCCTGTCCGGCATGTGCGCGCCCTGCGGCAGCGCGCCGGAAGCGTCAAGTTCCAGCGCGCGCTCAATGCAGAAGGTTTCGCGCAGCCGGGCCAGGGCGACGGCCTCGGCTTCGAGCCTGTCTTCTTCATGCGCGCTTTCGAGCGGCGCATAGATATCTTCAAGCACCTGATCGAGAAACTCCAGCAGCACGGGTTCGGCATCCGGCTCCAGCATGAGATCGCGGCGCAGGTTGTAAATGACTTCGCGCTGCTGGTTCATGACGTTGTCGTAGTCAAGCAGGGTTTTGCGTATTTCGAAATGATGGCTTTCCACGCGCTTCTGGGCGTTTTCCACGGCGCGGCTGACCATGGTGTTTTCGATGGCCTCCCCTTCGGTGAGCCCGAGCTTGAGCATGAGGCCGGAAATGCGCTCCGACCCGAACAGGCGCATGAGATCGTCTTCCAGCGAAAGGAAGAAGCGCGAGGAGCCGGGGTCGCCCTGGCGGCCCGAACGGCCGCGCAACTGGTTGTCGATGCGGCGGCTTTCATGGCGTTCCGTGCCCAGAATGTGCAGGCCGCCCAGTCCCACCACGCCCTCGCCGAGCACGATGTCCGTGCCGCGCCCGGCCATGTTGGTGGCGATGGTCACCTTGCCGGCCTGGCCCGCCTGGGCCACGATTTCCGCTTCCTGCTCGTGGTGCTTGGCGTTGAGCACGTTGTGCGGCACGCCCTTGCGTTTGAGCAGCTGGGAAATGAGTTCGGAGGTTTCGATGGAAATGGTGCCCACCAGCACGGGCTGGCCCTTGGCGTGGAGTTCCGCGATGGATTCGACGATGGCCGTGAATTTTTCCTGCCGCGTGCGATAGATGATATCGGGCATGTCCTTGCGGATCATGGGCCTGTTCGGGGGGATGGAAAGCACCTCCAGCCCGTAGATCTGGTGGAATTCCACGGCCTCGGTGTCGGCCGTGCCGGTCATGCCGGCCAGCTTCTTGTAGAGGCGGAAATAATTCTGGAAGGTAATGGAGGCCAGCGTCTGGTTTTCAGCCTCGATTTTCACGTGTTCCTTGGCTTCCAGGGCCTGGTGCAGGCCGTCGCTGAAGCGCCGGCCGGGCATGAGCCGGCCGGTGAATTCATCGACGATCACCACCTGATCGTCCTTGACGATATAATCCACGTCGCGCTTGAAGACGCAGTGCGCCTTGAGCGCCTGCAGCACATGGTGTTGGGCCGTGATGTTGGCGGGATCATAGAGGTTTTCTATGCCGAGCAGATCTTCGCAACGGGCCACGCCTTCTTCCGTCAGCGCGGCGGTACGGGCTTTTTCATCGACCGTATAGTGTTCCAGGGCCTTGAGCCTGCGCACCAGATCGTCCATGTGCCGGTACAGCCCGGTGGATTGATCCGCACTGCCCGAAATGATCAGCGGAGTTCTGGCTTCGTCGATGAGAATGGAGTCCACTTCGTCCACAATGGCGAAGTTGTGCGGGCGCTGCACAAGCTGCTGGGCATAGAACTTCATGTTGTCGCGCAGGTAGTCGAAGCCGAATTCGTTGTTTGTGCCGTAGGTGATATCGGCCGCATAGGCCTCTTTGCGTTCCTCATCGCTCAGGCCGTGCACGATCACGCCCGTGGTCAGGCCGAGCGCGCTGTAGATCGTGCCCATCCAGCGGGCATCGCGCTTGGCCAGATAATCGTTGACGGTCACGACATGCACGCCCTTGCCCTCTACGGCGTTGAGCACCACGGGCAGGGTGGCGACCAGGGTTTTGCCTTCGCCGGTCTTCATTTCCGCAATCTTGCCCTCGTGCAGAGCCATGCCGCCGACGAGCTGGACGTCGAAATGGCGCATGTTCAGCGTGCGGCGCGCAGTTTCGCGCACCAGGGCGAATACTTCGGGCAGCAGATCGTTCAGACTGCGGCCGTTTTGCGCCTGTTCGCGGTAGGAAGCGAGGCGCAGGGGCAAATCCGCATCTTCCAGGGCCTGCATTTCCGCTTCAAGCTCGTTGATGCGACGCAAAACGGGCCGGCATTTCTTTAAATAACGCTGGTTCTTGGTGCCGAATATTTTTTTGAACAGATACCCGAACATGGATACTCCGTGGATGACGTGAAAAACTGGAATAGAGGAGAATAGGGCACAACCGGCCTATTGGCAATATGCGCCCGATATTGAGATCGACGACAAAGCCCGCGCAACGGGTTTCGCAAAGACGCGCCGCGCCGGCGCCGCTTGAAGGGGGAAAACACGGGAGAAAATACGGAAAGACGCACCGCCCGCATGCGGGCAGCGCGCTCAGGCGGGCAGGCTTACCAGGTGCCGGCAGTGCTCTTTGATTTCATTGATATGCCCGGAGAACAGGTCCACGATGTCGGGAGAAAATTTGCGGCCGGCCTCGTTTCGGATATCGGCGAGCACTTTTTTTTCAGGCTGTCCTTTGATGCGTCCCCTGCCTGCAATCCGCACGTCGTACTCGTCCGCCACGGCGACCAACTGCGCCTCCAGAGGGATGCGGTTGCCCCGCAGGCCGTTCGGATAACCCGAGCCGTCCCAATGTTCGTGATGGGAAAGAGCGATGCGTTCCGCCATCTGGATGGCGGGATTGAGAGAACCGGACAAAATTCCGGCCCCGATTACGGTGTGTTTTTTCAACTGGGCGTCCTCTTCCGCCGTCAGCCCGTCGACTTTGGCGAGCACGGCGTCGCCGATGCCGAGCTTGCCTATGTCGTGCAGCGGAGCGGCCGCCGTAATCATTTCGATCCGCGTCTTGTCCCAGCCGAGCAGGCGCGCCATATGCGCGCTCATGTGGCCGATGCGTTTCACGTGGTTTGCGGTTTCCCGATCGCGGTGCTCCAGCGCGCTGAACAAACGACCGACGATTTCCTCCCGGATTGCTCCGGCGGCCTCAATATATTCCCGCGCCTGCGATTCAAGCTCGATTTCGCGTTCCCTCAACCTGCGCTCGACGCCGATGAGCCTGCCGCCCGCCTCCACCTGCAGCCGCAGTTGGGCGGCGCTGAACGGCTTGACGATGTAGTCGTCGACCCGGCCTTCGCGGAATCCCCTGATGACGTCTCTGCCGCCGCTTTTATCGGTGGACAGAATGATGTAGATATAGTTCGGCGCGCTTGTCGCTCTGCGCACGGCGCGGGCCAGGGTTACCCCGTCCATCCGGGGCATGTCCCAGTCCGTTATGAGCATGTCCACGGAATCTTTTTGCCTGAGGATATGAGCAAGCGCGGCTTGCCCGTCTTCCGCCTCCGTGACGAAGTGCCCCCAACTTCTCAGGCGCGAGGACACGGTGCAACGCGTCTTTTCCTGAGCATCCGCAACAAGAATTTTCATGGCGATTCAGCCCGGCTGATTGATTATATTCCCCCGTTATTCCATTTTAACATAATAATCAATATATATTTTCACATTTACAGCGCGTTGCCTGCGGAAGACCATTGCCGCCCTCAAAGTTCGAACACGGCGGAGGAAAATTTCTCTTCACGCCCGCCCGCGACGAAAAAAACGACAACAGTGCATCGGACTTGACAATAGATGCATTCAAAGCATAGTTACCGACGGCGCTTCCGAATTGTACCGAATTGTACCGAAAGGCGCGCGCAGGAGGATCAATGGCTAAAGAAGGCGCCATAGAAGTGGACGGCGTGGTGCAGGAAGCCCTGCCCAACGCCATGTTCCGCGTTGAACTGGAAAACGGGCACGAAGTTCTTGCCCATATTTCCGGCAAAATGCGCAAGTTCTACATCCGTATTCTGCCCGGCGACAGGGTGAAGGTGGAGCTTTCCCCCTACGACCTTACGCGCGGCCGCATCACCTACCGCATGAAATAGCTGTTCCGTTGCGAACCGCCTCCCGCCCTTCCGAGACCGGGGCTGTGCATTCGCTTTCTTTCTCCCCGCCGTGATTGCTGAACGACTTCTGGACATTATGCCTCCGGGGGGCTATAACTGCGCCCAAGCGAGGACAGCGTGGAAGCCGAAAAGCAGAAAAAATTCTATTTCGACACGCAGGATTATGAACTTCTGGGCATGGTCGGGCGGCTGCTCAGCCCGGAAAGCGACGCCGAAAGCGACCAGAAACTGTACGACGCCGGCCTGCACCCGCACGGCATAAAATCCCTCACCGCCTCGCGCGAAATGCGCATCGCCGCCTCGGTCATCCGCCTGCTCGACAGTCTGGAGGCCGGCCGCATCGAAGACCGCCTGCACGCCCTCCAGGCGCTGTACGACGAAGTCCTCACCACCGCCCAGAGCACTCTGCGCCGCAACACCGCGCGCGTGCTCATCCAGACCATGAAGGAACTGGTGCGCGCCCACGGCGACGAGCGCAGACAGCTCATGCTGGCCCACGATTTCCGCCAGGCGGCTGCAGGCACGCCGCGTATCGTGCGCCGGCTGCTGCACAGCTATCATCTTTTTGAGATGCCGGAAGAATGGAGCCAACTGGCCTTCGACCACCATGTCCACGACGCCAACACCAAGGGCCGCAAGAATCCCACCCACCTGATCATGGACGCCTGGCTCAAGGGCATACGCTACCTTACGGTCATCTATTACAATTACGTTGAGGCCGAAGCAGCGCACGAGCTTTTGCAGGCGGCGGACATCATGGGCATGCAGGTGCGCATAGGCTTTGAGTTCGCCTGTCCCTTCCGGGGCCGCTATGTCCACTTTATCTGGGCGCCGCGAGGCTTCACCGACGCCAAGGGTTTTCTGGAATTTCTGTCCGAACCGCCGGTGCAGCACCTTATGAAAAAGGGCCGCGAGGCCTCGGCCTGGCGGGAACATTATGTGTATTCCCTGCTGAAAAACTGGAATGAGCGGCACCGCGTCGCGGCCGGAAAGCGTTTCGATCTGGATTTTCCCGCCCTGTCCGAAAAAGATTTCAGATCCTTTGTGGGCACGGGGCAGGCTTCGCTGCTGCATCTGGCGGAATACATCCACAAACGCTGTCTGCCCGCCGTTAATCGAAGCATTGCCGAACTGCGCCGGGAAACGGAGCAGGCCTCGGACGGAGAACGCGCCGAACTCGAAGAGCGCATTCGTCTGATGCGCGAAATAGATTCGGCCTGCTTTCTCGATACCTGGCTCTCACGCGAATACAATACCGAACTGCCCGACCCCAACCTGCCGGGCGACGATCCCAACCTGCCGGACATTCTGCGCCTTTCGCCCATGGTGCTGCTCGACTGGCTTTCCAGCATGCGCGCCGGGCACCGCATCACGCTCAATCTGGCCGATCTCGGCCCGGAAGACGTGCTGGAGCTGCTCTGGAGCTGCCAGGGCCTGATCACGCACCTGGAAATCTTCAACCTCAAGGAATGGCTGGAAGGCAGACTCACGCGTCTGAAAGAGATCAACAATCTGCAACTGGCCATCAACACCGGCAGCGCGCCGCGCCTCAAGCACATGATCCGCGACATGATCAAGGAACTTGAATGCGAATCCGGCAAAAAAGACGCGCCGAGCGAACGCTGCACCCTGTTCCTCGCCATTCTGCGCAATATACCGGCTTTGCAGGATTTTTATAAAACAGCCCCCCTGCGCACCCGCATAGGCACCGATTCCACAAGCCGTTCACGCAAAACTCTGGGCATGGGTCTTGTTTTCGAGGAAACCCTGCCCGCGCGCGTGCAGCACCGGGTCAACAAACGGCGCGACACCGCCCTGCGCATTCCCATTTCCATCGATCTTTTCGAACAGATTCAGTACCGCCGCAGCGATCAGGCGGCTCAGGGCCGGCTGCCGCGTCTGCTCCGCAAACTGCCCGGCTGCCGGCGCTTCGGTTACGCCAAGATGCGCATATGGCATTCGCAGTCCGCAACCGCCAAGGTGGAGGAACGGGGCAACCTGCTGACTTTGGGCGGTTCCATCGCCTCAACACCCGCAAACGCCGAACCTCTGAAAAAAAACGGCTCCCCTCCCCTGCGGCCGCGTTATCTCAACACCAAGCTTTCCAATGTGCTCAAAGTGCTGGCCGGACTGATTCCAGCCGTGCTCTCCTTCCTCTACACTCAGGACGGCGGTTTCCTCGCCTGGGGCGGGGCCTTTATTTTCTTCGCCATCACGGGCGTGCGCAACATTATGCAGTCCGTGGTGGGCGGCGGGGGCATTTTCCGCTCCACCCTGCTGCGCTGGAACGATTATGTGAGTTGGACGCGCCTGTGCGACTCGCTGATGTACACCGGCTTTTCCGTGCCCCTGCTGGAATACGTCATCCGCTCCCTTCTGCTGGAGCACAGCCTGGGTCTGACGGTCGAAACCCGGCCCGTTCTGGTCTATACCGTCATTTCTGCCGTCAACGGCTTTTACATCTGCGCGCACAACCTCTATCGGGGTTTTCCCAAAGAGGTGGCCATCGCCAACATCTTCCGCAGCGCGGTGGCCATCCCGGTTTCCGTGCTGTACGACGTTGTATTCTATGAGGCGCTGTTCCTTCTCAAAGTCGCGGATCCCTACATATTCATCCAGCCGGCCGCCGCCGTGATCTCGAAAATGGCCTCGGACACCGTGGCCGCCCTGATCGAAGGCTTTGCCGACCGCCAGACCAACATCCGCATGCGCAACTGGGACTACAGCACCCAACTGGCCCGCGTCTTCGACACTTATGCCCGGCTGGAACTGCTCTTTCCCGAAAAAGACGTGCCCGCCATGCTCGAAAAGCCCACGGAACTGCTCCGCACCCTCACGGCCGAAGCGCCGGGCATGGAAATCACCCTGATCATCAACGCCCTCGATCTCATGCATTTCTGGCTCTATCTGCCGCGCGCCCAGGACTGCCTGACCCGGCTCGCGCGCAACATGTCGGACGAGGAACGCATGGTGCTGCTCCGCTCCCAGTCGGTGCTCGTCTGCGAACAGGAAGTGAGCCGGCTGTTCGTGGACGGGTTGGTCGGGCGCAACTTCGGCCGTGCCCTGGCCTTTTACCTCGACAGACACCACGAATACCTGCGGGCCATGACCCGGCTGTGCCGCCAGCCCCTCCACAGTGCGGGCGCCTGACGCCGGCGGCATGAAAAAACCGCGCGAAGGCTTCACCACCGGCAGCGCCGCAACGGCCGCGGCCTGCGCGGCGGTGGAGCTTCTGCTTGCGGGGCGCGGCCCGTCTTCCGTCACCATTCCCCTGCCTCCTTTCGACGATCGGGGCCGGCCCGAAGGCCGTCTTGCCGTTGCCGTGGAACAAACCCGCCGGGAAGCAAACGGCGCCCTTGCCCGTGTTATCAAGGACGGCGGCGACGATCCCGATGCCACCCACAAGGCCGCCATAGATGTTCATGCCCGGCTCGACCCCGCCCTGCCCCCCCTCAGCCTGCGCATTGAAGGCGGACGCGGCGTGGGGCGCGCCACCCTGCCCGGCCTGCCCGTGCCCGTGGGAGAGGCGGCGATAAATCCCGTGCCCCGCGAGCAGATGCGCCGCGCCGTGCTCGAAACCCTCGAGCGCCTCGGCGCGCGGGAAGCGGCCGGCCTCGTCCTCACCGTCAGCGTGCCGGACGGCGAGCGCATCGCGCGCCGCACCCTGAACCCGCGCCTGGGCATTGTCGGCGGCATCTCCATACTCGGCACGCACGGCATTGTGCGCCCCTACAGCCACGATGCCTGGAAACAGGCCATTATCCTCTCCCTGGACGTGGCCCTGGCCGCCCGCGCAGATCATCCTCCGCACGAACCGGCGCTCTGTCTGAGCACGGGCCGGCGTTCCGAGCGCCTGCTCATGGCCCGGTATCCGGATCTGGATCCGCTTTTTTTCATCCAGGCGGCGGATTATGCGGCTTTTTCCCTCAAAGCGGCGGCCGAGCGGGGTTTCATCCCCCTTGCCTGGGGCTGTTTTTTCGGTAAACTGGCCAAGCTGGCGCAGGGTCTGAGCTATACACACGCCCGCAGTGCGCCGCTCGACATGGCCTGGATAGCCCGCCGCGCGGGCGGCACGGCGGCGCGGGAAATCGCGGCCTGCGTCACGGCCGGGCATGCGCTGGAAATTCTGCTCGCCCTTCCCCAAGGCCCGGACATCGTGCGCGGCATAGCCGCAACAGCCGGGGAACAGGCGCGGAAATTCGCCGGCGCGCCGGTCATCATCCATCTTTTCCACCAGGACGGCAGGGAGCTTGTCACCGCATGAAGCACCCTCTCCCACTTCCCGGCTTTGCGGCCCCGAAAGCCGACGCTCCCATGTCCGAGGAAGATCGGCAGGCGCCGGTCTTTCCTGTGGATGCTCCGATCGCTGATCAGCATTCTCTTTTTCCGGGCACGCCCGCCGCGGCTCCGCCGCCGGTGAATGAAAAAGACCGCGCCGTCTGGCCTTCCGACCTTGAACTGCTCACGGCGCTTGCCGAATACGACCTGCCCGGCGAAACGCCCGCGCCGCCCGATGCGCCCGATACGGAGAGTGCGCCCGCCGCAGGCGGACCGCCGCCCCTTACGGTGGCCGGCATGGGGCTCGGCTCCTCCCTTTCGCCCGAACTTGCCGCCGTGCTGGAGCAAAGCGAGGTGCTGGCCGCGGGCAACGCCCTGCTCGCCCGCCTCGATCATCTCGCGGCGGAAAAAATCCCCCTGCGCGCGCCGTTGCGGGAAAGCCTGGATATACTCCTCTCCCGCCGGCTCGCGGGCAAACGCGTTACCGTGCCGGCCACCGGCGATCCGCTCTTTTTCGGCATCGGCGCGGCCCTGGCCGAGTTGCTGCCGCCCGAAGCCCTGCGCATTTTGCCCGGTGTTTCTTCTCTCCAGGAAGCCTGCGCCCGCGCCCGCCTGCCCTGGCACGACGTGCGTTGCGTCTCCCTCCACGGCAGGGAGGATTTTACGCCGCTGGCCCATGCGGCGCTTTCCGGCGCCCCCATCTGCCTGCTCACCGACGCCGAACGCCGCCCCGACGCGGCCGCCCGCTTTCTGCTGGATCGCGGGGTCGACTGGTACGCCGTGCGGGTTTTTGAAAACATGGGCAACGACAACGAAAGCGCACGCCGTTGCACGTTGGCCCAGACCGCGGATTTCTCTTTCGGCCCGGCCTGCACCGCGCTCTTCATCCCCGAAGCCCCGCCCCGCCGGCCCCGGTTGGGGCTGCCCGACGCCGCCCTGGCGCGCGAAGGCGGCCTGCTCACCAAGGGCCCTGTGCGGGCCGCCGCCCTGGCCGCGTTGCGCATCCAGCCGGAATATACCGTCTGGGACATAGGCGCGGGCTCCGGCGCCGTGGGCCTGGAGGCAAGCGCCCTGGCCCACCGGGGCGCGGTTTTCGCCGTGGAGCAAACCCCGGCCCGCGCCCTGTGCATTGAGGAAAACCGCCGCCGCTTCGGTGCGGCCAATCTTGAAGTCATCCCCGGTATCGCTCCGGATTGTCTGGCCCCTCTGCCCGATCCCGACGCCGTTTTTCTGGGAGGCGGGCTGGGCGGTTCCCCCGAACGCGGCCGCGCCCTGCTCGAAACCCTCTGCATCCGCCTCAAATCGGGCAGGCGCCTCGTTATTGCCTGTGTGCTCATGAACAGCCTGGAACAGGGACGCGCCGTGCTCAACGAACTCGGTCTAGACCCGGAAATCACCTGCATTCAGGCTTCCGAAAGCAGCCCGCTGGCCGGCGATCTGCGCCTCGCCGCCCTCAATCCCGTATTTCTGTTGAGCTGCACGAAAAAGTAAGGATACCGCATGGCACAGGTATGGTTCATAGGCGCGGGGCCGGGAGACCCGGAACTGCTGACGATCAAGGGCCGGCGGCTGATTGGGGAAGCGGATCTGGTTTTATACGCGGGTTCGCTGGTTTCTCCCGAAGTGGTGGCCCTGGCGAAAAAAGGCGCACGGACGGTGGATTCCGCGCCCCTGACGCTGGAACAGGGGCACGCGCTCGTCATGGAAGCCCTGCGGCGGGAGGAAAAGGTCGTGCGGGTGCATACCGGCGATCCCTCCCTGTACGGCGCGGTGAGGGAACAGATGGAGCTTTTGGAGAAAGAGGGAGTGCACTGCGCGGTTGTGCCGGGTGTAACGGCGGCCTGCGCGGCGGCGGCGCGGGCCGGGGTGTCCTTTACCGTGCCGGGGGTGGGGCAGTCGCTGATCATCACGCGTCTGGCCGGGCGCACGCCTGTGCCGGAGCGGGAACGGTTGCGCGCGCTGGCCGCGCACGGCTGTTCCCTGGCCGTCTATCTTTCGGCGGGCAAGGAGCGTGAATTGCTGGAGGAACTGTCCACTCTGCCGGAGGATACGCCGGTGGTGTGCGCGCACCGTGTGGGTTGGCCCGGAGAAAAGATCGTCCATACACAACTGTCGCATTTGGTTGCCGTGGCCGAGACCGAAGGCTTTACCCGCCAGACCGTGTACCTGGTGCTGCCGGGACAGGGGGCGCGGGGAACGCGATCCCTGCTGTACGATCCCGGCTTTTCACACGGCCGCCGCACGGCCGAAGAGTGAACGAACAAAACAAAAACATCGGAAGCGGCTGCTTTTGCCGGCAGGCGGGGAAGACGGGTTTTTGCCGACGGGAGTGGACTTTTTGGTCCATGACCGGAGACAACAAGGAGGTCTGACGAAGCATTACGGCAAAAGCAGCCGCTTCCGAACATCGCGCTTGCTTCCCGACGCCAAATCCGGCACCATCACCGCAATCAGAGCATTTTGACATGGAAAATGCTCAAATGCTCCTCGGGGATTTTTTTCAAAAATCCCCGCCGCGAAATAGCCGGCCGCCGAACAACTATTTCAAGCGTAAAATGCTGTTGCAATCAAGCGGCATCCGGAGCCGTTCCGCAAAACGGGAGACGACGGGTTATGAACATACGCCAGATTCGCGAAAATCTCGGACGCGTCAAGGTTTCCTTCCAACGCAACGAAATCATGCGCGCCCTGCACTTTTTTGTCACGGCCATGAAGGAACTGGGCGGCTCGCCCCCGCCCACGGACGTCAAGGGAGACATACGCGAAGCCGTGCAGTGCCTGCTGCGCGACGAGCAGATCAAGCCCCTGCTGCCCGCCGGCATGAGCGGCTATGCGCCGGGGCAGGAAAAAGCCCTGCTCGTTCTGTTCTCCTCCATCCAGAAGCGGCTGCAGGAAGACGCGGACAAAGAAAGCCCCGAAGCCGCCCTGGAACGCAAGTTGAAAATCGACCACGCCTACAACGCCGGCCTCAAACACCTGGAACAGGGCCGCGTTTCGGAAGCCGACGCCTCCTTTGCCGAAGCGGCAAAATTTTATAAAAACGAGCATCGTCTGTTCCACATGATTGCGGGCGCGCTCATCGATGCCGAGGAACCCGTGCGCGCCGGCCCCTACCTCAAACAAGGGCTCCAGGCCCTGCCGAACGATCCCGACCTCATGGCCCTGCTGGGACGCGCCCGTGCGTTGCGCGACAGGCTGAGGTCGAAGTAACATGTATCCTGTCCGCTACATTCATGCCGCCGATCTGCATCTGGACGCCGCCTTCAAGGGCCTCTCACGCGAGGCCGGCCCCCGTGGAGCCGAAGCCCTGCAGCGTTTGCAACGGGCCGGCTTTACGGCGCTGGAGCGACTTTTCGCCCTGGCCGAGGCCGAACGCCCGGATTTTCTGGTCATCGCCGGTGACATGTACAATCAGGAAGATGCCGGCCTGCGCGCCCAACTGCGCCTGCGCGACGCCTGCGAACGCCTGAGCGCTTTCGGCATTCAGGTTTTTCTGGCGCACGGCAACCACGATCCTCTGCCCTCGCGCCTGCATACGCTGAAATGGCCTTCCAACGTCACGGTTTTCGGCCCCGAGCCGGAAAGCCGCGCGGTGACGCGCGAAGGGGAAGCCGTGGCCGTGGTGCACGGCATCAGCCACGAAAGCGCGGCCGAAGGCCGCAACCTGGCCGCGCTGTTCAAGCGCGATCCCGCTTCCTGCTTCCAACTCGGCGTGCTGCACTGCACGGTGGAGGGCAGCAGGGCAGAACGCTACGCGCCCTGCGGGCTTGAGGATCTGCGCGCTTCCGGGCTGGACGCCTGGGCGCTCGGCCACGTGCACGAGCGGACCGTGCTGTCCGAATTCCCCTTCATTGCCTATTCCGGCAACACGCAGGGCCTGCATATCAACGAGCGCGGGCAACGGGGCTGCCTGCTGGTTTCGGCCGCGCCTTCGGACGGGGGTTTCGCCTGTTCGGCAACGTTCAAGCCGCTGGGGCCGGTGATCTGGGAGCAGAGCGACGTTGCCGTGGACGGCATGGACAGCCTCGACGCGGTGGACAACGCCCTGCGCAACGCCGTGGAACAGCTTGCCGCCGAGGCTCCGGCGGGCTGCGAGGCCCTGATAGCCCGCCTGCGCCTCACCGGCCGCAGCGCTCTTGACGGGGAACTGCGCCGCCCTGCCGGTCTGGACGCGCCGGCAGAACGCCTGCGCGAGCCGCATTTTCGGATTCCCGTCTGGATCAAAGATATAGAAGTCCACACCCGTCCCGCGGTAGAACCGGCCGATTTGCGCAACAGAGAAGACCTGCTCGGGGAAACCCTGCGCCTAGCCGAGGAAGGACGGGCCGATCCCCACAGCCTGCGCCTTCTGGTGGAACAATGCCTGCCGCAGTTGCCGGGCCGGGAGGGCATACGCGCCGTTCTGCCCCCGCTTACGGACGAGGAATGCGCTCAACTGCTGGCCGAAGCGGAACGGCTGTGCATCGATCTTCTGGAGGCTGAGTAGGTGCATATCCGTTCTTTTCATATTGACGGCTTCGGGCTTTTTTCCGATCTCACCGTGCCCAACCTCTCGCCGGGGTTGAATATTTTTCTGGGCGACAACGAAAGCGGCAAATCCACCTGCCTGGACTTTTTCCGTGTCATGCTTTTCGGCTATCCGCACCACAGCAGCCGCGAACTCTCCCGCGCGCCGTTGCGCGGGGGGCAGGCCGGGGGCTTCCTGCTGCTCGAAACCCTGCGCCGGGGCGTGGTGCGCCTGACGCGCCGTCCGGGCAGGGGGGGGCTCAAACTCAGCGACCAGAACGGCAAAGCCCTGGACGAAAGCCTGCTCGGCGCCCTCATGGCCGGGGTTACGCGCGAGATGTACCGCAACGTCTTCGCTTTCAGCCTTTCGGAACTGCAAAGCTTTGAATCGCTCTCCGTCCAGGGCGTGCGCGACGCGCTCCACGGAGCCAGCTTCGGTACGGGCCTGCGTTCCCCGGCCGAGATTCTCAAACAGCTCGACAAGCGCACAAGCGATATTTTCACCCCCCAAAGCCGCACCCGCCTGCTCAACAAGGCGCTTGCGGAATGGAACGAGGCCCGCGCCGCCCTGAATGCCGGGAAGGAGGAGGCCGCGCGCTTCGATTCCCTCTCCCTGCGGCGGGACGAGCAGGAAGATGCCTTGCGCGCCCTGCGCGAAACACAACAAACCCTGAGGCTTGAACGGCGGGATCTGGAACGCCGGCTCGGCGTATGGCGGCAGTGGGAGGAATGGCGCAAGGCCGACATGGCTCTGGAACGCTTGTTGCCGGTGCCCGCCGCCTTTCCGGCCGACGGCCCGGCGCGCCTCGAACGGGCGCGGGAACGGCGTGAAGCCGCCGCCAGGACCGTGCGGGGCCTTGAAGAACAGCTTGCCCGCCTGCGGGCCGAACACGAGGCTATCCGGCCGGACACCGCCCTGCTCGCCCTGCTGCCCGAGCTGCCCCCGTTGGCGGAGCGCAAGGGAAGTTACCGCAACGCCGTGGGCTCCCTGTCCGTACACAAAGCCGCCCTGCTCAGGGCCGAAGAGGAACTGGAACGCCTGCTCGGCAGCCTGGGGCCGGACTGGAGCTGCGCGCGCATACGCACAGCCGACCGTTCCCTGTTCGCCAGAGAGGAAATGGAACGCCGGGCCAGAGAAATGGACGTGGCCGATCAACTCCGCAACGCCGCTTCCGCCCGTCTGCAACAGGCCAACAACGAGGCCGAGCGGGCCGGGCGCGACGCCGAACGCTTTGACGCGGAGTTCGAACGCCTGCCCATGCCCCCGGCCGCGCTGGACGAACAGGGCCGCGACAGTCTGCGCCGCATCCTTTCGAATCTGGAAGAAAACCGCCGGCGCACTCCCGAACGCATGCAGTCTTTAAGCACCGCGCGCTCCGACGCGGCCCGAAGCCGGGGCCCCCTGCGCCTCAAACCCGATGCGCCGGACGACGTGCTGGAACAGCTTCTCAACGCCCAGGAAAAGGCGCAGGAAATCGCGGAAAGCGTGCAAACGAAGCTCCGCGCGGAGGAAGAAGCCCGACGGGCGGCGGAAAGTGCCAAGCAGGACGAGGAAAAAGCCCACGCCGGCCTGGATCGCCTGCTGGTCATGCAGCGCGAAAACCGACAGCCCGCCCGCACCCTGCTGGACGGCAAAAGCGCGGCCCTGCGGAAATTGCGGCACACCGCCTCCTCCCTGACACAGGAAATCACCCGCCTGGCCGAACTGGACGAGCAGCTCGGCAGGCCCGCTCCCGCGCCGGTCAAAAGCTCCCTCCTGATCGGCCTGGGGCTTCTCCTCGTGCTGCTCGGCTTCGGCGCGCTGCTGGCACGCTGGCGCTTCGGCATCACCAGCCTCGCGCTCACGCCGGAACTCGCTTTTCCCGTCACTTTGTGGTCGGGCTATCTCATCGTCGTGGCCGGCGTGGCCTTTCTGGCCGGGGGGCTGCCGCGCTCCGGGCCGGAGCACAAGCGCAGGCAGGCCGAGGATCTCATGCTGCGTGAACGGCGCGAAGGCGCGCTGCGGCGCGTCGGGGAACTGGAAGAGGAAGCGCAGCGCCTGTGCGCCGAAGCCGGGCTCGGCGGACCGGACGCCGCAAGCCCCGAAGCTCTGGACGCCGCCGAAACCCAGCTCGCCCGCGAGCGCGAGGAACTCGCGGCCGCCGAACACCGGGGACGTGAGGCGGAAATTCTGCAGGCGGAATATGAACAGTTGCGCGAACGCGCGCGCAGACTGGAGGGCGAACGCGCGCAGGCCGCGAATGCCGTGCAGCAGGCCCGTCTGCGCTGGCACAATTTTTTGCAGGATAGCCATGTGGAGACGATTTTTTCGCCCGAAGCCGCCGCCGCCTTCTTCGCCAAGGCGGAAGCGGCGCTGTTGGCGCGCAATGCGGCAGACGCCCTGGAACGGGAACTGCGGGAACTCGTCGCGCAGAGCGCCGAACTGGAACGCGAAGCCCGCGACCTGCTGCCTCCGCAAGAACTGCCGGTCGAAGGCGCGGATATGGACGAACTGCTCTCTGCCGTGCGCCGCGCGCTCGAAGCCTGCCGCGATGCCGACGCCTGCGCCGAAGAACGCGCCAAAGCCGCCGCAGCGGCCCACAACGCGCGCCTCAACCTGACGCGGGCGGAGCGGGAACAGAGCGAAAGCGCCGCCAAACTGCGCGAAACGGAAGAACACCTGCGCGCCGCGCGCGAAGCCTGGCGCGGAAGCCTGGCCGAACTGGGCCTGGATGCCGCGCTTTCTCCCGGCACGGTACGTGAGGCGCTGGAGTGCATGGAACGCTGCCTGAACGCCGAGGCCGACATTAAGCGCATGCGGGACGAACTGTCCCGCCTGGAAGCGGAGCGCGACAGCCTGGCCCTGCCCGTCCGGACGCTGCTGCAGCGGCTGGATCGCGAGCCCATGGCCGGAAGCGACAATGCGCCCGACTGGCCGGCCTCGCTCGATCGGCTGATCCGCGAAAGCGCGGAAGCCGAGCAGACCGCGCGGGAACGCGCTCTGCTGGAAAGCCGGATCGGGGAAATCGAAGCCGCCCTGCGCGACGCCGAAGCCGGACTGGAAGACGAAAAGCGTCAGGAGCGGGAACTGCTCGAACTCGCGCAGGCGCGCGATGCCGAGGAATTTCTGCGCCACGCCGCGATACGGGAGGAACGCGAAGCTCTCCTCCGCCGCAGACAGGATTTGGAGGATACATTGCGGCTTGCGGCCGGCTCCCTGCCCTTTGAAGAATTTACGGCCTCCTTCGCCTCCTTTGACGAAGAGGAGCGCAAGGCCCGGCTGGCCGCGCTGGAAGGGGAAATCGCCGAAAAAGAACGCGAAGAACGCGTTCTTGTTGACGAATTGGGAGGTCTGAACGCCAAGCTCGCGGCGCTGAACGCCGCCGACGAACAACTCGCCGCCCTGCGGGGCAGAGAGGCGGCCCTGCACGAAAGCATGCGCCGGCTCATCCTGGATTACAGCACCTGCGCGCTGGCCGCCAGGCTCATAGGCAGCGCCAAGCAGAATTTCGAGCGCCGTTCCCAGCCGGCCGTCATCCGCACGGCTTCCTCAATCTTCGCCGACATTACCGATCAGGCCTGGACGGGCATCAGCGCTTCCCTGGACGCCGGCACGCTTTCCGTGCTGCCGCCCCACGGGGAAGCGCAGGCTCCGGAGCATTTGAGCCGGGGCACGCAGGAACAGCTCTATCTTGCGCTGCGTCTGGCCTACATCCGCAACCACGCGGCCCACGCCGCGGCTCTGCCCGTGATTATGGACGACATCCTGGTCAACTTCGATCCGGAACGCGTGCGCCGCACCGCCGCGGCCCTGCTGCCCCTGGTGCGGGGGTTCGCCCCGCAGAACGGCGGGGACGCGCTGCCGCCGCATCAGGTGTTGTTCTTCACCTGCCATCCGCATCAGGCGGAAATGCTGCAAAGCGTTGTGCCGAACAGCCTGCTGCACAGAGTGGCGGGGGGGAAAATCAGCATGGAGCTGCCGGAAGGGTCTCGATAAAAAATCAGCACAGGCCCATCTGAATCACCCAGATAAAGGCCGAGGCGATCAACGGGGCGAGCACAAGGGCTATCTTGGCGCGCAGGGGGTTGGGACTGCGGCTGATGCCGAACCACAAGAGCCCCGGCGCGAGAAAGATGCCCAGCAGAAGCAGATCCGTCCTGTAAACGGGCAGGCTGAAGCTCCAGCCGCTTTCCGCGCTGTGCGCAAGCACCTTCAGCACAAAACGGGCGAGCAGAAGCAGCCAGAGCAGAATCCAGGCGTTGCGCGCCCAGCCGGCGCACCAGGCCAGCGCCAGATTGTAATGATCCCTGCCGTAATCGTCCGTTCTGCGCCGCAGAAGCAGCCACAGAGCGCCGAAGCCGCCGGCCAGGGCCACCGCGAGAAAGGGCAGCCAGCTCACCGCGCCCCAAAACGCGTCCGCATCCGGAAAAAACAGCGCGTGCGGATCGAACGCGCCGGAAACGGTATAGGCCTGCGCCGCAAAATGCGCGCATTGTTCATAAACGTACAGCAGGCAGAGATAGAGGGCCGCATAGGCGCTCAAGCCCCCGAAAAGCGCCGGAAGCTGATGCAGACGGGGCAGGTTGCGCAGTTTTTCGCGCAGCCCCGCGTACAGCCCCATGAAGATCGCGGAAAGCAGCGTCCAGATCGCGGCCAACGGCAGAAGCGCGAGCGGAAAGTGCGCGCGCAGGATTTCCATGGAAGGCGCAGGAAAATTGATGCCCATCACCTCTTCCCGGCGCAGGGCGAGCACAGCCGCGCCCGTTGCAACGGCAAGGCCGGCCAGGCGGACGGCGAAGCCCCCCAACTGCGCGGCACATTTGCCGTAGGCCGGCCGGCCCCGGCTCAAGCCCCGGCTTTGCGCGGCTGCAGCCAGAAAGCACAGGCCCGTCAGGCAAAGCAGCAGCCACAGGGCAATCCCGCCGCCGATACGGGGAAAATGGGGCAGAAGACGTTCGAAATAAGGCGCGATATGTTCCATAAAGTCGTGCTCCGGGGCAGGGAAAAAGAAAATATTGCCGGAAAAGAGGAGGATAGGCAAGCTCCACAATGGGAAAAGCTTGCTGAATATACGTTTTTCATGTATTATTCCACAAAGTTCCTCACTTTGTACGGAGGCGGAAATGCGCTTTCTTTCTATCTTGTTGCTTTTCCTGGCGACTTTATGTCTCACGGCCTGCGCGACGGTTGATCCCAAGCGCCAAAAGGCCCTGGAGCGCGCCACCACGACCCTGCAAAGCGACGTTGCGGATCTCGGCCAACGCCTGGCCGAGATGGAACAGCGCATGGGAACGGCAAGCAACGATCTGGCGACCTTGAAGACCCGGCCCTACCCCGTCACCACGGGCAAGGGCGGCAAAACCAATTATGTGGCGCACGCGCCCACGCCTCCGCCGCCTCCCGTGGCCGCGCCTTCCCCGTATGCTCCGCCGGCCTATCTTCCTCCCGCCGCCCCGCAACGCCCCGCGCCCGTCGCGCCGGCTCCCGCGCCGCAACCTCGGAACGGCGGCTGGCTGTCCTCTTCCGCGCCGCCGGCAGCCCCGGCTTCGTCCTACACGCCGCCCCCGCCTCCGCCCAAGGTGACGCCCGCGCCCTCGGTGCAGGGACCGCGCACGCTCATCCCGGCAGATCAGCCGGGCGCCTCGCCGCAAACGCCGCCCACCCCGGCCGCGCGATCCGCACCGGGCGATCTTTCCCTGCCGCCGGAAACCGCCGGCCCCACGGGATCCGCGCCCTATACGCCTCCTCCTCCGCCGCCTCCGCCCGCCAAGACCGCCCCGGCGGCCAAAACGCCTCCGGCCAAGGCGGCGCCCGCCCAGGCTTCCGCCGCTGCGGGCCCGACCTCCGCGGGAGGCGAAGAAGGCGCGTACAACAAGGCTCTGGCGGATTTCAACGCCGGCCGTTATGACCAGGCCGCCGTGGGGTTCACCGATCTGCTCTACACCTATCCTTCCGGCCGCTACGCGGCCAATTCCGTATACTGGCTGGGCGAATCGCTCTACGGCAAGCAGCAGTACGCCGAGGCCCTGGCCCAGTTCAGGGAGGTCGTCAGCCGTTTCCCCAAACACCACAAGGCGCCGGACGCCATGTTCAAGGCCGGGCTGTGTTGGGCGCGCCTCGGCGACAAGGCGAACGCCGATCAGCAATTCCGCACGCTGGCGACGGAATATCCCAATTCCCCGGCCGCCGGTCTGGCCCGGCAGCGGGGCCTTGTTCACTGATTCCCGCCTTTTCCCCGCCCGGAGAGTCCCATGCTCCGGGCGGGCACGCGAGTTTCTATGCATGCATCTCCGCCCGTTTCCTCCGGGCAGCGCCCCTTTGCCCTGCAACGCCTGAACGAGGAGGAACGTCGGGAATTCTGGGCCTGCCTCGCTCTGCGGCACGCGCGCGGCATAGGCCCGCGCACCTGCAAACACCTGCTTGAACATTTCGGCTCCGCGTACGCCGCGGTGCAGGGAGTGCGCTCGTGGCGCGAAACCGAAGCCCGCGCCGATCAGGCCGCCGAACTGGCAAGCGGCTCCTGGCGAGTGACCGCCAAAGAGGAATGGGAACGCGCGCGCCGGCTGGACGCCGAAATCCTGCTGCCCACAGACCCACGCCTGCCGCAAGGCCTGCGCGAACTGCCCGATCCCCCGCTGCTGCTGTATTGCCGGGGAGACCTCAATCTGCTGAACGCGCCCTGCGTGGCCGTGGTCGGCGCGCGGCGCTGCACCGAGGAAGGACTGAGCGTAACGGACGCCATCGCCTCGCGCCTGTCCGCCTGCGGCGTGTCCGTCGTATCCGGCCTGGCGCTCGGCATCGACCGGCAGGCCCATACGTCCGCGTTGCGCGGACCGGGCAGGACCATCGCCGTGCTGGGCACGGGCATAGATGTCGCCTATCCCGAAAGCAACGCCGGCCTTATGGAGCGGATTGCGCGGGAGGGTTTGGTCGTAAGCGAGTTCATGCCGGCTTCGCCCCCGGAGGCCAAACATTTTCCCATCCGCAACCGCCTGATCAGCGGGCTTTCGCTCGGCGTGCTCGTGGTGGAGGCCGCCAAACGCAGCGGCAGCCTGATCACGGCCCGTCTTGCCCTGGAACAGAACCGCGATGTATACGCGGTGCCGGGTTCCGCGCTGGCGGAGCTTTCCGAAGGCTGTCGCGATCTCATCCGCCGGGGCGCGCGGGTGGTTTTTTCGGCCGATGACGTGCTCATCGACCTGGCGCCCCGGCTGGCCGTCTACGGTCTTGAACCTGAAACCGCTTTTTCTCCGCCTGATGAGACCGCAACCCCGCCCGCTCCCCGGAAAAACGCTCTTGTGCGGAAAAAATCCAAAAAACCCGTGCGGGAGCAGCCCGTTGAATCCGTTCTCCCGCAGGCGGAGCTTTCAGGAGACGAGGCCCGCGTTGAGAAATTCTTGCAGGAAGAAGGGCCGTGCCATATAGACATGCTGTCCCGCCGCCTGGATCTGCCCGCCGCACGGCTGGGCGCTCTGCTTACGCAGTTGGAGATCACGAGTATGGTGCGGCGCCTGCCGGGCGCGTTTTATGAAGCGGCGCGGGCCGCAGCCGTGTCGGGCGTTTCCGCATTTGACACAGACTCCAAGAGTGATTAGAATTTTTGCGTTTCAGCTTCCTGATAAAGCGTTACGATATTCACAACACAAATGACTTTGTTTTTTTCTTTCACGAGAAGCTGCATGCAGAAAATACCTCTTGCCCAGGCCGCACCGGGCATGATCCTGGGATGCGACATCGTGGCCGCCGGAGGGCAGGTGCTTGCCCTTGCCGATTCCGAGGTGACCCCCGCTGTTCTGCGGCGCCTTGAACTGGCGGGCATCGCGAAGCTTGTTGTGCAGGGCAAGCCCGTTCCCGGCGCGAACATGGGCTATGACGCGCTTGCCAGATCCAAACGGCTGGAGCTCCTTTTTCGAAGGTATGCGGACGACAAGTTCATGACCACGTTGAAAAACATGTTGTTTAAACATTTCATGCTTCAAGCCTGACATTTTTGGGATTACGCATGTCGGATCTGCAGACTTCCTTCCAAGATCGTCGCCTTCTGGTAACAAATCTGCCCACACTGCCGGCGGTGCTGGAAGAAGCCCGCCGTGCGGCGGAAAATCCCAAAACCACCATCCCCCAGCTCGCCGACATTATCGGCCGCGATCAGGTGCTTTCAAGCAAAGTGCTCAAAATGGTCAATTCGCCGACCTACGGCTTTCCCGGCCGCATCGCCTCCATCCAGAACGCGCTGGTGCTGCTCGGCTTCAACGTGATCAAAAGTCTGATCATCTCCACCATCGTTTTCGAAAGCATGTCCAACGGCATGATGGGGCTGTGGCGGCACAGCGTGGGCTGTTCCATGGCCAGCAGCGAAATCGGCCGCCTGCTCAAGATAGAAAACGTGGACGAGCTTTTTGTCGCCGGACTGCTGCACGATATCGGCAAAGTGATCACCGCCGTGCAGATCCCCGAAGCCCATGCGGAAATCCAGCAACTGGTCCGGGAAGAGGATCTGCTTTTCCGTGAGGCGGAAGTGCAGGTGCTGGGTCTTGATCATTCGCGCATCGCCGCCTGGCTGGCCGAACACTGGAATCTGCCCGCGAATCTGCGCGCCGCCCTGGCCGGGCATCACCGCCCGCTCAGCGAGCAGAACTTCCCCACCATCGCCTGTGTTGTGCACGTGGCCGACTTTCTCACCCGTCTCTTCGAATTCGGCAGCGGCGGAGACGAAAACGTTCCGCCTCTCAACCCTCACGCGCTCAAGCATCTCGGATTGAACCAGCAAAAGTTGTCCCAACTCATTGACAACGTCGGCGAAAAATTCGAACAAGAAGGCACCGGGCTCTTTTAGAAAACCCCGGACTGACGGCAAAGCGGTGCTGAAAGAGGCACCCGCCATGCCGAACAAACGCCGCCGGATGGGACTATGGCGAATCTTTTGGAAATATCCGGGCATCCCTTGAACGTTTTTCTGCTTACGGAAGACGAAGAGCTCAGCACCATGCTGCAAAGCCTGTGGCCGCCCGATCAGGTGAACTGGGCCGTGTTTTCCAGCGGCAAATTTGTGTTCGAGCACCTGTTCAACGCTCCGCCCGACATGGTCATCGCCTCCCGCTACATGCCCGACGTCAACGGCATTGACGTGCTGCGCATGCTCAAGGAGGAAAACATTTACCGCCAGGTCTGCGCCGTGCTCATGGTGGAGACGGACGACATCTCCACCCTGCCGCGCGAGGAAATGGAGGTGGATGAACTGCTCATTCTGCCCGCCTCCGCCGAAGAGATCCGCCTGCGCATAGAACTTGCCCTGCGCCGCTCCACCCACACCCTGGACGCCAACCCCCTGACGCGCCTGCCGGGCAACACCTCGATCATCACCACCATCCAGCGCCTGCTCTCCGCGCAGAAAGATTTCGGCTTGGCCTATGTGGACATGGACAACTTCAAGCCCTACAACGACAAGTACGGCTTTTCCAGAGGCGATGAAGCCCTGCTGATGACCGCGCGCCTGCTCGTCAACACGGTCGGGGGTTGCCAATGCGCCCCCTGCTTTGTCGGGCATATAGGCGGCGACGACTTTGTCTTCATCCTGCCGCTCGATCAGGTGGAGGTCGCGTGCAAGCGCCTGATCGAAGGTTTCGACGCCATCGTGCCCAGCTTCTACGATCCCGAAGACCGCGCGCGCGGCTCCATTCTCTCCTACGACCGCCAGGGCCGTGAACTGGTTTTTCCCATCCTGAGCATTTCTGTGGCGGTGGTGCTCAACTGCGGCGGCAAATACACGCATTACGCCCAGCTTTCCCACGTGGCCGGGCAGCTCAAGAAGATTGCCAAGGCGACGTTGGGCAGCAACTATGTCATCGACAGGCGGCATTAGCCCCGCCATCGCCGCTTTTCTCGCCCACTGCGACATCGCGCGCGGCCGGCAGAGCGCCACGCTCAAGGCCTATGCGGCCGACCTTGCGCAGTTCGCAGATTTTTTGCAGAACCGGGGCTTGAGTCCCGATGCTCCGGAGCAGATACGCCGCGAGCACGTACGGCAGTTTCTGGCCTTTCTCTTCAAAAGCGGCGCGGCAAAAAGCTCCATGTCCCGCAAGTTGGCGGCGGTGCGGGCCTTTTTTCGCTACCTGGCGCGCACGCGGCGCATAGAGCACGATCCCTGCCTCGGCGTGCGCAATCCCAAACAGGAGCAGCGCCGGCCCCGCGTGCTCAATGTCGATCAAACCCTGGCCCTGCTGGACGGCGCGCCCCGGCCCGAACAGGAAGCCGACCCCGCCGCCGAAGCCCTGGCCGCGCGGGATATCGCGCTGGCGGAGTTGCTCTACGGTTCCGGCCTGCGCATTTCCGAAGCCCTGGGACTGAACGCGCCGGATGTCGATCCGCGCTCCGGCGCCTTGCGCGTTATGGGCAAGGGAGCGAAAGAGCGCCTGGCCCCCTTGAGCGACACCTCCCTGCGCGCCCTGCGACTCTGGCTGCGCCTGCGTTCCCGCCTGGCGGAGCCGGAAGAGCCCGCGCTTTTCGTGGGCGCGCGCGGCGGCCGCCTGAACAGACGCCAGGCCGCCCGCATCATCGCCGAGCTGTGCGGGCACGCCGCGCTGCCGGCAGTCGTCTCTCCCCATGCCCTGCGCCACGGTTTCGCCACCCATCTGCTGGAAGCCGGGGCGGACCTGCGCACCGTGCAGGAACTGCTCGGCCATGCCCGCCTCACCACCACGCAGCGCTATACGCAACTCAGTTTGAGCGGACTCATGCGGGTGTACGATCAGGCCCATCCCCGCGCCCGCGCGGACAAAAAGAAATAACGCCGGCCGGGCTGTCCCGGCGAATTGACCTGTTCCCCGCGCCTCTCCCACTTGGCAGAACCTTCCTTTTGTGCTATTCAGCACAAAGTCTGCGCGCGCCCGCGCCGTTTCCTTGTATTCTTTGCCCTAAAACGCCACACGGAGGAATTATGTCTTTGACCGTTATCGGACACATGAATCCCGACACCGACAGCATCGTTTCCGCCATCGCCGTTGCCGATCTGCTCGGCAAACGCGGCATGGCCGCCCAGCCCGCCGCCCAGGGCAAACCCACGCCCGAAACGGATTTCGTGCTGAAAAAATTCGGCCTGAGCGCCCCTGCGATGATCGACAGCGTGGCCGGCAAGAAACTCTGGCTGGTGGACTATTCCGATCTGGCCCAGGCCCCGGCGGGCATGGCTGAAGCCGAAGTGCTCGGCATTGTCGACCACCACAAGCTCGGCGACGTGACCACGCCCAATCCGCTGGAAATCTGGACCTGGCCCGTGGGATGCACCGGCACCGTCATCAAGGCCGCCTATGATTTCTACGGCGTCGAAATTCCCAAGGGCATCGCGGGCGGCATGCTCTGCGCCATCCTCTCCGACACCGTCATGTTCAAGTCCCCCACCTGTACCGACGCCGACAAAAAAGCCGTCGAAGCTCTGGCCAAGATCGCCGGCGTGTCCGACGTCATGGCCCTGGGCATGGAAATGTTCAAGGTCAAATCCGCCGTGGAAGGCGCTTCCATGAAGGATCTGGTCTTCCGTGACTACAAGGACTTCGACATGGGCGGCAAAAAGGTCGGCATCGGCCAGCTCGAAGTGGTCGACCTGTCCATCCTCAATCCGGTCAAGGACGGCCTGTATCAGGAAATCACCAAGGTGAAGGGCGAAGGCCGGCACAGCGTGTTCCTGCTGCTGACCGACATCATGAAGGAAGGCTCGGAAATGCTTATCGTTTCCGACGATCCCTCCGTGGTGGAAAAGGCCTTCGGCGTGAAGCCCGAAGGCAAGAGCGTGTGGCTCGACGGCGTTATGAGCCGCAAAAAGCAGGTCGTGCCCAACTTCGAAAAAGCTTTCAAGTAAGCGCGATTTTTCGTGAGTTTCGAAGCCCGGCCCCGCGCCGGGCTTTTTTTATCGGCGCCCCGCGCTCTTTTCGTCCCCGCCTGTCGGCAGTCTGCGAAAATCTTCGCGGGGCCGCATGTTCTTTTGCGTACAGCGCAGGCGCCATACGACAAACAGAATGCCGAGCTGGCCGACGACAAGAGCGAGGTCGCGCTCCGCGGCGGCTGCCGCGCATACCGACGCTCCACCCATGACAAGCAGCGCGCGGGAGAACAGCCCCCTGCCGCAAAGCAGCGAACAGAGTTGCAGCAGCGCGCCGGACAAATACCATATCGAAAAAGAAACGTCGAACAACATGGGGAAAAAATGCCCCAACGCCGGAAAAAAAGAAAGCGCGGGCATTGGCAGGCAGACGAAGGATGCTTATATACCAACGTGGCTTTCATACGCGGAGTCGAGCATTTCCCTTTCAAAGATGCACCGCTCTGTCCAACCTTCAGGAGTTTCCATGAGCACCCTCACCCCCCGCGAAATCACGGCCGAACTGGACAAATACATAGTGGGGCAGGAACAGGCCAAACGCATGGTGGCCGTGGCCGTGCGCAACCGCTGGCGCAGGCGGCAACTGCCGCCGGAACTGCGCGACGAGGTCGCGCCCAAAAACATCATCATGATCGGGCCCACAGGCGTGGGCAAGACGGAAATCGCCCGCCGACTGGCCCGGCTTTGCGCCGCGCCCTTTATCAAGGTTGAGGCCACCAAGTATACGGAAGTGGGCTATGTGGGCCGCGACGTGGAATCCATGGTGCGTGACCTCATGGACATAGGCGTGGGCCTCGTGCGCGAAGAGGAAAACGCCCGCGTGCGCCGGGCGGCCGAACAGGCCGCGGACGAACGCCTGCTCGATCTGCTCCTGCCCGTTTCTTCCGGCGCGGAAAGCCGCGAATCCACAAGGGAAAAACTGCGCACACTCTGGAAACAAGGGCACCTGGACGATCGCGAAGTGGAATTTGACGTGCGCGAGCAGGCCGGCGGGCAGAACCTCGAACTGTTCTCCATGCCCGGCATGGAACAGGTGGGGCAGCAGATGCGCGACATGTTCTCCAAGGCTTTCCCCGCCAAGACGCGCCGCCGCAGGATGAAAACCCGCGAGGCCTGGAACATTCTGCTCCAGGAGGAGAGCGCCAAACTGGTGGATGAAGACGCCCTGATCGAGGCCGCGCGCGAACGCGTGGAGCAATCCGGCATCATTTTCGTGGACGAAATCGACAAAATCGCCGACGCCTCGACAAACCGCTCCTCCGACGTTTCCCGCCAGGGCGTGCAGCGCGACCTGCTGCCCGTGGTGGAAGGCAGCAACGTCAACACCAAGTACGGCATGGTGCGCACGGATCACATCCTCTTCATCGCGGCCGGGGCCTTTCACGCCTGCAAGCCGTCGGATTTGCTGCCGGAGCTTCAGGGCCGCTTTCCCCTGCGCGTGGAACTGCAGGCCCTGGGCAAAGAGGAGTTTCTGCGCATCCTCACCGAGCCGGACAGCTCGCTTACCCGTCAGTACAGCGCCCTGCTGGGCACGGAAAACGTGCGCCTGGACTTTACTCCGGACGGGCTGGAGGAGATTGCGGCCTTTGCCGAGGAAATAAACAACCAGACGGAAAATATCGGAGCGCGCCGGCTCTATACGATCATGGAAAAAATTCTGGCCGACATCTCCTTTGACGCGCCGGAAAAGGCCGGCACGGAATTGACCGTGGACCGAGACTATGTGGCACGGCATGTGGAAGACCTGCGCAGAGACAAGGATTTGAGCCGCTACGTGCTGTAAATCCCGGGCGGTTCCCGAACGTGTACTTCCAAGCCCCGGCATTACCGGGGCTTTTTGCATCCCGAAGGCGGCGGGAGACGAAAAAATGCGGCCTCCATTTTGAACGAATATAACTTATATCCTTAACTTTTCCCTTGTATGTCCGTTGCAGATGCGCTATCTGAGACGTATGAGTTGCCGGCACCGTAGTTTCTTTTTCGCGCTTTTCTGCGCCGCTGCCCTGCTGAGCGTATGGACGGCTCACAGCCCCCCGGAATCGACTTTCTTTGCGGCAAGTGCCCCGGGCATCATCCAGGAAACGGAGGTGCAGCCCGCGCTCCTGCCCCCGCAGGCCCTGCTTGCGGAAAACAGGATTCTTCCGCAGGCGGAAGAAGAAAACCAGACCTGCGCTTCCCTCAAATCTCCGGCCTCACCGTCACGCTTTCTGCCCGTATTGCGGGTCGCCTGCCCGCCCGCGCCTTTTATCTGTATACATCTCCCTTCCTGGCGGGGCCTCGTGCCCTTCAGGCTCCCTCCTCCTCTTTTCTCCTGAGCCGGCATCCGCTTTGTTCACGGCCGCGCCTTGCGCCCGCGCCGTGTCTCGGCCCGTGCCGCGTCCGCCGTCCTGTTCAGTGAACATTTTTCACCACTCTCATACGCTCAGGAGTCCGGCATGCTTACTCAGGAAGAACAAAACATCCTGCCCGCCAAGTCCGCTTTTCCCTTGTGGATGCAAATAATGGTCGGTCTTGTCCTAGGCTGCATCGTGGGCTATTTCTGGCCCGATTTCGGCAAAACCCTGCAGCCTATCGGCACGGCCTTCATCAAGGCCATTAAAATGATCGTCATCCCGCTGGTGTTCGCGGCCGTTACGCTCGGCCTGGCCCAGATGGGCGCCGACATGAAGCAGCTCGGCCGCCTCGGCGTTATCGCCTTTGTGTGGTTTTACGTCGCAACGGGCTTTTCCATCGCGCTCGGCATCCTTCTGAATCTGGTCTTCCATCCCGCTCAGGGCGTTGTCATGCAGGCCGCCGGCTCCGTTCCGGCCAACCTGGCAACCAGCATCGACTGGGTAAAATTCTTTTTGGACATCATTCCCGATAACGTGCTCATGGCGGCGGCCCAGCAGAAGATCATTCCCGTGCTCTTCTTCGCCGTCTGCCTCGGCCTCTCCCTCGGCGCCATGGGCGAAAAGGGCAAGCCCTTCCTCGACTGGCTGGAAAGCCTGCTCTCGGCCATGTTCCGCATCACCAAGGGCGTTGTGGCCACGGCTCCTCTGGCCGTTGCCGCCATTCTGGCCTGGGTGGTCGCCACGCAGGGCGGAAAGCTGCTGCTGGCCATGGCCAAGCTCATCGGCGTGCTGTATATCGGCCTGATAGTCATCACCATTCTTTTCCTGATTCTGTTGACCTTCATGAAAATTCCGCCCTTCGCCACGCTGAAGAAGATTATGGAGCCGCTGCTGCTGGCCTTTACCACGGCGTCCTCCGAAGTGACCCTGCCGGTGCACATGGAAATTCTGGAACGCCACGGCGTTTCCAAAAAAGTTGTCTCCTTCGTATTGCCGCTGGGCTACAGCTTCAACCTGGACGGGGCGGCGTTGTATCAGGCCCTGGCCGTGACTTTCCTGGCCGAAGTGTACGGCGTTCCGCTGGACTCCCAAACCCTGCTCACCATCCTGCTCACCACGCTCATCGCCAACAAGGGCACGGCCAACGTGCCCGGCGCCTCGCTCGTGGTGCTGGCGGTGCTGCTGCAGGCCCTGGGGCTGCCCATAGAGTCCATTGCCATTTTGACGGCCGTCGACCGTTTCGCCGACATGGGCCGCACGACCATCAACGTGTTCGGCAACACCATCGCCGTGCTGCTGGTAAACAAGTTGTCGGGAGGCAAATTCGACGAACCGGCAGGCGGCCGCCTGACCGGAGCCGCTTCCGCATAAGCGGCGACGGCACAACAGAAATGCAAAAGCCCCCGGTTCAGGCCGGGGGCTTTCGATTTCGCCGCTGCGGTTTGAGCAAAACCAAGAAGCGGCTGCTTTTGTCGTCAGGCAAGGAAGACGAGTTTTTTTCGATGAGAGTGGACTCTTTTCGTCCATGACCGGAGGCAAAAACGAAGTCTGACGAAGCATCACGGCAAAATGAGCCGCTTCCTATATTTCCAATTCCAGGCCCACGGGGCAATGATCCGAACCGAACACGTCCCGCTCGATCCAGGCGTTGCGCACGGCCGGGCGCAGTTCCTCGGACACGAAAAAATAATCGATGCGCCAGCCCACGTTCCGTCCCCGCGCGCCCATGCGGAACGACCACCAGGTGTAGGCCCCTTCCACATCGCCGTGGATCAGTCGGAAGGTGTCCACATAACCGGCCGCGGTAAAGGCGTCCAGCCAGGCGCGTTCTTCGGGCAGAAAGCCGGTGGTGGTTTCGTTCTGCTTGGGCCGCGCCAGATCGATTTCCTTATGCGCGGTGTTGAAATCCCCGCAGACCACTATGGGCTTGGTGCGGCGCAGATTCTGGGCGTGTTCGAGAAAAGCGTCGTAAAAGGCCATCTTGTAGGGCACGCGCTTGTTTTCCTCGCCGCCGTTGGGAAAATAGACGTTGAAGAAATGAAAGCCCGGATATTCCAGATGCAACAATCTGCCCTCGCCCTGAAAATCCGGCTGCGGCAATTCTTCGGTGCAGCGCAGCGGAGCCGGGCGGCTGAACACGGCCACGCCCGAATACCCCTTTTTTACGGTGGAGCTTGCCCAGCAGCTGTGTCGGCCCGCCGGGGCGCGCAGATCGGGAGCTATCTGCTCGGGCGTCGCTTTTGTTTCCTGCAGGGCCACAATGTCGGCCGCTGTCGTCTCGAACCAGCGCCACTCCGGTTTTGCGGAAATTGCACGCAGACCGTTGACGTTCCAAGACACCATTTTCATTATATTTTCCTTTTATCCAACTTGAAATTGCTGGGCAGCGGGTGCAAAATGCGTTACACAAGAGCATTCACAAATTGAGGCAATTATGAGCACCCCTTCCTATGTCCTTGAAGAATGTCCGCTTGACGCCAAATGGGACGCCTTTGTGGAAAGCTCCCCCGGCGGCACGCTCTTTTCCCTGTCCGGTTATCTGCGGGGCGTGCGCGCCCCTGTGCGCGCCTTCCGCTGCCTGCGCAACAAGGAACAGCGCGCGGCCGTCATCGTGTGTGAAAGCGCGGACGGCACACAGGCCGTGCTGCACGATTTCGTCATCCATAACGGGCTTGTGTTCGCGCCTCCGGCGCCCCAGCAGAACCGTTCGCAGATTCTTTCCGAGCGCTTCGACATCGCAACCGATGTCGCCGCCGCCCTCGCGCAACGCTATACGCGCATTGAATTGGCGCTTTCGCCGCAGTGCGTCGATATCCGACCGTTTTTATGGTACCATTGGGGGACGGGCGGCCCCATGTATCGGGCGGGGGTGCGCTACACCGCCTATCTCGATCTTAGCGGCTTTGCCGGAAGCGCACAAGCCGATGAACGGCCGCTGTTTTCGGAAATATCCTATTCGCGCCGTCAGGAAGTGCGCAAGGCCGCCAAAGAAGGCGTGCAAACCACGGAAGAAACCGACGCCGAAGCCCTGGCCGCCTTTTACGCCCTCACGCTGCGTCGGCAGCATATTGAAGTGGAAGCGGAAAAGCTTGAGGATCTGCGCTTTCTGGCCGCAACTCTGCTGAAAAACAACGCGGCGCGGCTCTTTGTCTCCCGCCTGCCGGGCGGCGATGCCGCCGCGATGGCGCTGTTCGGCTGGGACGCCAAACGCGCCTACTATCTTTTTGGCGCGGGCGATCCCGCCCTGCGCAACACTCCCTGCGGCACGGCCGTGCTCTGGGACGCCTTTGTGGCCCTGGCCGCCTCCGGGCATACGGAACTGGATATGGAAGGCGTCAACAGCCCCCGGCGCGGCTGGTTCAAGCTGAGCTTCGGGTCGGAGTTGCTGCCGTATTACGAACTGCTGTTGGAATAAGGAGGAAGGCACGTGATCAAGGCCTTGACAGTCTTCACCTACGAAGTGGACGACCCGGCGCTCGCCCTGCGGGAAATCAAAACGCAGATTGCGCAAAATCTCACGCTCCTGCGCAATACAGCGGGCATTCTGATGTGCGATCCGGAATTCATTGAATCCGGCGTCTACAGCGCGATCTGCTCCGGCCTGGGCTTTCCCCTGGCCGGAGCGACGACCATGAGCCAGGCTGTGAACGGCGAAACAGGGGTGATGATGCTGACGATCATGATCCTGACCTCCGACGACGTATTTTTTTCAACCGGGCACAGCGCGCCCATCCGCTGCGACGAAGACGTGCAGGCGGCGCTTGCGCCCGCATACGCACGGGCGACGGCCGAACTGCCGGACGCACCGAAGCTGATCTTCGCCTTTCCTCCGCTGCTGGCCGACAACGCGGGCGACAGTTACGTGGAGGCGTTTGAGGCCCTGTGCCCCGGCACGCCTGTTTTCGGCACTCTGGCCGTGGACGACACCCTCACGTACGAAAACAGCCGCACCCTGTGCAACGGTGAAAATTTCGCGGACAACGCGGCCTTCATTCTCGTCTGCGGCAATATCAGGCCGCGTTTTCTCGCGGCCACGCCGGGCTACAGGAGCGCGCTGCCGTACGCCGGCGAAATCACAAAATCGCAGGGGCATATCGTGGAAGAAATCAACGACATCCTTTGCGCGGAATATTTTGAACGCATAGGCTACGCCAAAAACGGCGTGCTGGATGCGGGGGTGCAGTTCGTGCCCTTTGTGCTGGACTGTAAAAAACGTGAAGATTACGACGGCGTGCCCATTGTGCGGGCCATGATCTTTTTCGACGCAAAGGGACGGGGCGTGTGCCGGGGGCACATGTTCCAGGGTTCCGTCTTCACTCTTACCAACCCCACCAGAGACGACATTTTCGAAAGCTCGACGGAATTACTTGCAAAGATTGCCGCACTGTCCGATATTCAAGCAGTTGTACTTTTTTCATGCATGGTCAGGCGCATGGCCTTCGGCGCATTCCCGCTGACCGAAGCGGAAATGCCGGCCGCTCACTTGCCGGCGGCAACGCCGTTTCTGCTGGCCTATTCCGGCGGCGAAATCTGTCCCACCACCTATTCGCAGAACAAGCTTACGAACCGTTTTCACAATTATTCACTTGTTGCATGTATTTTATGACTGTTATTCATCTTTCACAGACGGACGGTATGCATGTCACCAGGGCCTTTCTTTGACGAAAGCGATGCCGGACAGGAACGCCGGGCGCTTGTCGCCAAATTGATTGAGGCTGAGACGGAGATCAAGAAGCTCCGACGACAACTTCGTTCTAATGAAAAGCTGCTGCAAACCTTTCAGATCAACCTGACCACGCAGGAAAATTTCAACAAAGTCATGCGGGAGGAGCAGGTCGTCCGCGAACGCTATATCAACCTTCTTTTGCAGCACTGCCCCGATGTTCTTTTTCTGCTCGACGCCGACATGAACTACATGCTGGGCACGCGCAGCGCCTGCGCATTCATGAAAGCGGAAAACCCCAACCTTCTCACCGGCAGGAACCTTTCCTCCATTGCCGCCAACTTCTTTCCGAAAAACGCCTCGCATCTGCTCGCCGACGAAATCGAGGCAACCGCCGTCGAAGGCAGGGCGGGATTTTCAGCCGAGCGCGCCTTCAACGCCCGCTTTGCCGACAAGCTCTATTCTGTGCGCATTATCGCCTTTTCCGACCGGCGCGGGGATTTCGCCGGGGTCATCGTCCTCATGCACGACAACACCGAACTGGTCGAAGCCAAGGAGGCGGCGGAAAAAGCCAACCGCGCCAAATCGGACTTCCTGGCCGACATGAGCCATGAAATTCGAACGCCCATGAACGCCATCATCGGCATGACCAACATCGCCAAAGACGCGAGGGATCCGGCCAGGACGGAATACTGCCTCGACAGGATAGGCGAGGCTTCCGCCCTGTTGCTGGGCATTATCAACGACATACTCGACATGTCGAAGATCGAGGCGAACAAGTTCGAACTCTCGCCCGGCGCGTTTCGCTTTGAAAATCTGCCCGCCGTGGTGTGCGACGTCATCGGTTTCCGGCTGGAGGAAAAACGCCAAAGCTTCACCGAGCGCCTCGATCCCTCAATACCTTCCGTCATTGTCGCCGACGAGCAGCGCCTTGCGCAGGTGCTCACCAATCTGCTCTCCAACGCGGTCAAATTCACTCCTGAAGGCGGAGCCATCGATCTGGAAGTGCGTAAAACGCACGAGGACGCTGAAAACCTGACTCTGCTCTTCATGGTCAGAGACACCGGTATAGGCATGACCGCGGAAGAACAAGGCAAGCTGTTTCAGCCCTTTACCCAGGCCGAGGCGGGCATTGCACGCAAATTCGGCGGGACGGGCCTTGGGTTGGCCATCTCGCGGCGTATTGTGGAAATGATGGAAGGAAGCATCTGGGTGGAATCGGAACCCGGCGTGGGGTCGACGTTTTCGTTCACTGTCAAGGTTCGCAGGAGTGATGGCGAAAATCTGGAACCGGCACTGACAGCCCCGGAGGAGGACGAGCTGCCCGATCTCTCCGGCCGCCGCATTCTGCTGGCCGAAGACGTGGAGATCAACCGCGAAATCGTGCTCGCCCTGCTCGAACCCACCGGTCTGGAAGTCGTCTGCGCCGCCTCGGGGCGTGAAGCGGTAGAAGCGCTAAGCGCTTGTCCCGAAGCGTATGATCTCATCTTCATGGACATCCACATGCCGGAAATGGACGGGTATGAGGCCGCCCGCCGCATACGCGCCATGGATAACGCCCACGCCCGCAGTCTGCCCATCATCGCCATGACGGCCAACGTTTTTCTGGAGGACATTGAAAAATGCCTGCAGGCAGGAATGAACGACCACATAGGCAAGCCTCTGAACTTTGCTGAAGTTTTACGAAAATTGCGCCGCAGCCTGCCTGCCGCTTCCGCCGCGCGCCCCCTGTAAAGCCCGGCAAATATCAGGGCTCGGTCCTGAGCCCGGCATACACCCCGCCCAGAACCAGAACGCAGGCCGTATACTGCGTTGTGGTCAGGCTTTCGCCCAGAATCCACACGCCCATAATCAGGGTAACAACCGGGATAAGATTGCAGAAGGCGGCGGCCCGTCCGGCCCCCAGACGGCTTATGCCGTAATTGTAGCAGCCGTAGCCGCCGAAGGTGACGACGACGCCCAGATAGAGCACGGCCAGAATTGCCTCGACCGAGGCGTGCTCCGGCAGCCCCATGCCGGGCAGCAGGCAAAGAGGCGCGAAAAAGAGCAGGCCCGTCCAGGACTGCGCGGCCGTTATGGCCAGAGGAGAACAGCGTCCGGTAAGGCTGCGCGCGCACAGGGTATAGCCGCAGGCGCAGACCATGGCGGCGCATTCCAGCATGTTGCCCAGCACCGGATTGGGGGCGGACTCGTCCGCCACGGCCCCGTAATTGAGCCACAGCACCCCGGCCAGGGCCAGAACAAAGCCCAGACGGTTCGTGCCGCTCAAACGTTCCTTCAGGATAACGGCAGCGGCCAGGGCCGCCAGCAAAGGCAGGACGGAGGCGATCATCCCGGCCTGCGAGGCCGAGGTGTAGCGCAGGGCATAACCTTCAAAAAGAAAGAACAGGCAGGGTTCGCACAGCGCCAGGCCGACGATGAGCTTCCAGTCTCCCTTTCTGTAACGGATTCCGGCGCGCACGCGGGGCAGCATCAGAAACAAAATCGCCGAAGCCGTCAGCATGCGCAAAAAGGTCATGGCGACGGGGTGAAAAGTGCGCAACGCCACCTTGATGACAATGAAGGAACTTCCCCAGATCAGCATGGCACAGACGAGGGCGAACACGGGGATGAGGGCAGAGTCTTGTCGCGGCGAATTCAGGCGGGATTCCCCCCAAAGCAGCAAAAGCCCCCTCTCAATGAGGGGGCTTTTTGTGTAACGATCCCTTGGCGACGGCCTACTTTCCCACACATGAGTATGCAGTATCATCGGCGATGGAGAGCTTAACTGCCGAGTTCGGAATGGGGTCGGGT